>JAJYBO010000306.1 GCA_021778975.1 Deltaproteobacteria bacterium | reverse complement strand
CGATGGCCGCCCTGCCCGGCGGCAAAAACGACCATCTGGTGGCGTGCCACAGGGCTTGTGAAGGGCTGACGATCTGAAATAAATAGTGTTCAAATACACATCAGGGATGCAGCGCAACGCAGCCTGTGTATTACATCTCAAAAAAAAACGGCAAGATAACAGGGCGACGATGGATGGCGAAATCAAAATATTTCTTGAGAGCGGCCTGCATTCGAACGCGAATGACTTCTACCCGGTGAGGGGTTTCAGACGTGACATCTTCAACGATTTCCAGAATGACGCATTTGGCGTCTTCCAGTAAATGACCGCTTTCCGACTCGAACACGAACCCGCGCGAAAAAACTTCCGGCCCGTAAATCACGATACCGGTTTCCTCGTCAAACCCCATCGTGACACCAACGATACCATCTTCCGCCAGTATGCGTCGTTCCTTTAAAACACTTTTACCAACATCGCCCACCCCTTTTCCATCAACCAGAACTCTTCCGGTATCCACCGCCCCCTGCAAACGAACGCCATCGTCATCAAATTCAATCACCTGGCCATTCTCGATGACCAGAATATCGGCATCACAAATACCCAGTTGTTTCGCCAGCCTGCCATGAAGCACCAGATGACGGTATTCTCCGTGAATGGGAATGAAATACCGGGGTCTGGTCAACTGAATCATCAGCTTCAGCTCTTCTTGAAACGCATGACCCGACACGTGAATATTGGAAATTTTTTCGTAGATGACATCCGCTCCCTTCCGGAACAAATTGTTGATGATCTTGACAATGGCGCGTTCGTTTCCGGGAATGAATTTTGACGAGAGAATGACCGTATCACCGCCTCTGATTTTGATCTGCTTGTGGATACCACTGGCCATTCTGGCCAGCGCCGACATGGGTTCTCCCTGACTGCCGGTCGTGACGATGACAATCTCGCGATCCGGATAATTGTTGATTTGGTTGATATATATCTCCATCCTTTCCGGAATATGGAGATATCCGAGATTTCGGGCGATATGAACGCAGTTTTCAATGCTCTTGCCGTTAAAAACGATCTTCCGGTTTTCGGCGGCGGCAATATCCACGATCTGCTGAATCCGAAAAACGCTCGATGCAAAGAGGGCGATGACCATCCGTCCTTTGCCAGACCGGATGATATCGGAAATATTTTCACCTATTTCAAAATCGGAAACCGTATAGCCTTTTTTTTCGACATTCGTGGAATCGGACAGGAGAGCCAGCACACCTTCTTCACCGCATCTGGCAAAACGGGTCAAATCCGTACTCATCTCCAGTGTCGAGGAGTGGTTTATTTTAAAGTCGCCGGTATGCACCACCAGCCCTGCAGGCGTATAAATGGCCAGCCCAACACAATCCACAACGCTGTGACTCACATGAATGAATTCGACAGTGAAGTCTCCCAGCGGAATGGTGTCCCCCGGAACCACACTGTGGAGGCTGACGTACTGCAAAATTCCAAATTCTTCGAGCCGCTGGCGAACCATCCCCAGCGTAAATGGCGTACCGAATACCGGCACATTGATTTCTTTCAGAAGGTAGGCCAGCGCGCCAATGTGATCTTCATGGGCATGGGTCAGGACGATGCCTCTCACGCGTGAACGGTTCTGACGCAGGTACGCAATGTCGGGAATCACGAAATCCACCCCCAACATATGATCTTCAGGGAACATCAAACCAGCATCCACGACAAACATGGATTTTTCGCTCTCGAACACCATCATGTTGAGACCGATTTCTCCAAGACCTCCCAGCGGTATGATTTTTAGGTTCACAATGGCTCCGTTTTCCCCTTTTCAAAATTTTCGACGATTACGGTTCGGACCTTTTCGACCAGATCATCTTTGGTTTTTCGAGAGTAATCTTTGGTGTCAATGGGGGGCATAATTTCTACGGTTACGTTGCCGGGACGTATCATCAACTTGTTTTTGGACATGATTCGCCATGTGCCATGAATGACAACCGGCACAATCGGGACACCCGCCTCGACCGCCAGTACAAAGCCGCCTTTTTTGAACGCCTTGACGGACTGATCGCGGCTGCGAGTGCCTTCCGGAAAAATCAGCACAGACCGACCGTTACGGATGGTGTCCGCGGCCATAGACAGGCTCTGGAATGCAGATTTTCTATTGGAACGATCTATGCTGATATACCCGACCCGTTTCATGGCGTAACCAAACAGAGGTATCCGGAACAACTCCGCTTTGGCCAGCCATCTGAACTGCACTTTCAAATGCGCCAGAAGCACCGGAATATCGAAATTACTCATGTGGTTCGGCATGAAAATATAGGGTTTTTCAGGATCGATATTAGAAAACCCCTTGACCGTCACATGAATACGGCTGGCTTTCAGAATGGACAGACCCCAGGCTCTGGCGACCAGATGGGGAAGTTTCCCCTGTTTATCGAAAAAAGAAACCACTATGGCGGCGATGCCAAAAACGATAATCACCAGCACCACCCAAAGAGCGATACATGCTGTCCAGATGTAATAGATCAAATCGGGTAGATTCATAACCTTCTCAA
>JAJYBO010000080.1 GCA_021778975.1 Deltaproteobacteria bacterium | reverse complement strand
ACTTCAGGTAGTCTTCCAATACAGAGCTATACCATCGCAAAGGGCAACTATACAGGGTTGCCCCTACATCATCCTTTCCCAGAGGAATCTTGTTGTCTAAGACAAGGAGGAGCGAAATTTCTGCCTGTCATTCGTGAATGTGAGACGATAAAACCATGATGAACTCGCAAAAAAGAATCAAAATAAAATTCTGCATAAAGTACGTGTTATCGGTTCTGCTGTGTATTTTGTATCTTGTATCGTCAGAGTGCCGTGTCTTCGCGAGAGAAAAACATCCTGCCCGCGCAAAGGCGTCTGTAACAAAATCCTCAAAAAGCAGCCGTCTAAAACCGGCTAAAAATACCGGGCATAACCTGAAAACTTCCAGAAAAGCGACTGTCAAAACGGCGCAAAAAAGAACAAAGTCCTCTTTCTCTAAAACATCTCGTTCCGTTGTTTACAAGAAGAAACAGGGAATTCAAAAAAAACACGCTGTCGCTGCAATATCCAAAAGAAAAAAACACGAGCGTCGAGTTCATGCCGCTTCGCGACATCATTATCGTTTTACCGCTTTCAGAAAACCGGTCTCCGGACAGTTTCACTATACATCTTCAAATTATATGGAGCAAAAACTTCAGGACAAGATGGAGACGTATATTGGCATTCCATATCGCAGCGGTGGTGAAAGCCGCCGGGGGATGGACTGTTCCGGGTTTTCCAGAACGCTGTATGCCAATCTTTTCGGTATCGAACTGCCGCACAGTTCCGCGGAGCAGTTTGAATTTTCCAAATTGCATACCGTTGATGAAGATGCGCTCAAAACAGGAGATTTGCTCTTTTTTTCCAGACGAAAACGCATCAATCACGTTGGTGTTTATCTGGGAGACGGCAATTTCATTCATGCCACAAACGGTAGTGGCATCACTGTTTCCAGTTTGAATGATGAATTGTGGAAATCCCAGATCGTTGCCGCCAAACGCCCCATGTCTTTCGATAAAAATGGGGCGACAGAGGCGTTTCAGCTTCAAGGGGCGTTCCATATTCCGTTTCGTGGCGGCAAGGTGTCATCCTATACCCACGACGAATTTCATCCTGCGGACGGTCCTCCTGTACAGCTCGCTATGGCTTCAAACAATGACGTTTATCGTTTTGACAGTGGCCATTTGTATTCTTATGAACTCGAATACAGTCAGAAAATCTGGAACGACAACAGTGATGTGCGTTTGAGCGCCATCCGCGAAAAATTCGATAAATCCACATCCTGGAATGTGTATGACCGCACCATGGAGATGGACTGGCCGGTCATGTTGCTGGATAACCGAAATGACGCTTTTATTCGTCATGGTTTCAAGGTGGCCGGCTGTATCAGTCCCTTTGAGGGGTTCAGTATTACGCCATCCTTCACATTGTTGGACTATCTGCAGCCTCACGTTAGAGACACGATGGAAGTTCCTGCGCGAATATTCGGATTGGATACCCGAATGACGCCCCTGTCAGGACCATGGTCCGTATTCATGGCGGTTCATTATGCAGATCAGCAGGATCTGGCCAAATCGCCCTTTGATACGGTTTCCAATGGGTTCAATACATCGGATATGTCATTTAAGCTGGCGTATTTTTTTACGAACAACGTTGAACTGTCCTTGATGGGAAGGCATGATTTCAACTCTATTCCCGCGGCTGGCGATGCGTCTTCGTCGGGTATCATCCCGGTCAAAAACGATGTTATGCTGAAGTTCGATATGAAGTATTGATGGGGCAGGGCGGTTGTTCGAGATGGCGCGATGGTTCAGGGGGCGGCCATGAGGGGCCGCCCCGATGATGAAACGGTTTTGCCGGCGGACGCGGGATACTGAATATCTTCCGGCAAATGCGTAGGGATGTTTCCCTATTTGTAGTGAACCCGCAACTCTTTCTTGTTGATTTTTCCGACACTGGTTTTGGCGATGGCGTCCACGATGGAAATTTTGCCGGGGATGCCGTATTTCGGGATACTGCCGTTATCCACATATTTTTTGAAGAAGTCCCTAAGTTCTTCCTCTGTTATCTTGCCTTTATATTCTTCTTTCAGCACCACCAGGGCCATGGGGCGCCCCCCCCATTTTTCGTCCGGAACCCCAATGACAGCGGCTTCGCTAACGGCATGATGTTGACTGATAATATCTTCCAGTTCCAGGGAGGATATCCATTCACCGCCGGTTTTGATGACATCTTTCACCCGGTCGGTAATCTGCAGATAGCCTTCGGGATCGATGTTGCCGATGTCTCCGGTATGCAGCCAGCCATTTTCCCAAAGTTGTTCGCTGCGTTCCGGATCTTTTAGATATCCTTGTGTAAGCCAGGGCGCCCTTGTCACCACTTCGCCGGTGGATTTTCCGTCATGAGGAACAGGAATTCCATCCGTATCCACAATTTCAAGATGTACCAGCGGCAGCGGCAGCCCGGTCTTGCAGCGAATTTCTATCTGCCGGTCTTCATCCCAATCCAGCATGAACGGTTTCATGTTGGCGGCGGAAAGAATCGGACAGGTTTCGGACATGCCGTATGCCGCGGTCAGACCGATTCCAAACGACAATGCTGTTTTGCAAAGCCCTTTCGGCAGCGCCGAGCCGCCGATAACAACCTTCCATTTGGAAAGATCGAACTGCCGAATAGCCGGGCTGGTGACCAGCATGTGAATGATGGTGGGGACGCAATGAGAGAACGTTACATTTTCTGTGGTGATGAGTTTGAGCAGTACCGGCGGTTCATATTTTCCGGGATAAACCTGTTTGAGACCTATCATGGTGCATAAATAGGGAATTCCCCAGGCATGGACATGAAACATCGGCGTCAGAGGCATATAGACATCGGTGGAGTTCAGGTTGATCTGGGATTTGTAAATGCAGACCGCCGACATCAGCCCATATGTGTGCAGGACAAGCTGCCGGTGACTGTAATAGACGCCTTTGGGCATGCCGGTGGTGCCTGTGGTGTAAAACATGGTGGCCATGGCGTCTTCATCGAAGTCTGGAAAGTCATATTCCGGACTGGATTGGGACAGCAGGTTTTCGTATTCACCGGCGAGTTCAATAGCGCTGGCAGGCGGGGTTTCCATATCCGTGAGCAGTATAAATTTCTTCACGGTTTTGAGCTGATCTCGAATGCTTTCGATGACAGGAAGGAAATCGGAGTTGAGCAAAATGATATCGTCTTCGGCATGATTGATGGTGTAGATCAGTTGCTCCGGGGAAAGCCGAATATTGACCGTGTGCAGGACAGCGCCCATCATGGGGACTGCAAAAAAGCATTCCAGATAGCGATGACTGTCCCAGTCCATGACAGCGACGGTATTTCCGGACGTGACGCCAGCCTGTTCCAGCATATTGGCCAATTGTGAAACCCGGCGGTTCAGGGTGAGGTAATCATAGCGTATCTTGTCCCGATAGACGATTTCTTGCTTCGGTGCATAAATCATGGGCATACGGAGCATGTTTTTGATCAGGAGCGGATAGGCGTACGCGGACGGGGTTCGTTCAATCTTTCTGATGGGCATGTGACCTCCTTTTGGAATATGTGGATGGATTCATAATATCGGCTTTTGAAAAAGCCATTAAAGTGTCGAGGACTCCAGAGGGATATCCAGTTGGTGATAGATATTTTCCTGCTCGTCCAGTATTTCGCGAAGTATGGATATTGTGGTCATGGGATTCATGATGACGCATCTGAAAACGACACGTTCCATATCCGCGGCGTTATTGCCTCTGAGGGTTGTTCGGGATACAAAACTTTTTCCCGCTTCCCGTTGCAGTTGCTGAACGCTTCGGGTGATGGCGTTTAGTCGTTTATTCCATGTTGCGGCGTCATGGGGGCCGGCCATCCGCTCTTTTGCAGCGGGGGGATGAATTCGATAGGTCAGGATGTTCAATTCGGGAGGTGTTGTCAACTCAAACAATGGCCTTTTCCGGATTTCATCCGCGAATTCATGTGCGGTGTCAATGCCGTGTTCGATCAATAATCCGTATCCACGCGTCCCCATGATTTTCAGCGTACTGTCCAGAATCAAAGAACTGGCCTCTCGCGAACCGGACAGCGATTTTCTTCCGAGATCTACGGAACCCTGTCGAATCACATAACCGGCATGGTATTCGACGGCGTCTGGAAGATCCGGATTGTTGAAATATACCATACCGCACGTCATAGGCATATAAAATTGCTTGTGACCGTCAATGGTGACGCTATCCGCCCGTTCGATGCCGGAGAGCAGATGGCGGTATTTTTCCGACATCAGGACGGGGCCTCCCCAAGCGGCGTCCACATGGAAGTGTACACCGTGTTCATGGCATATGTCCGCAATTGCACCGAGCGGATCCACAGATCCTGTCTCAGTGGTTCCCGCGATCCCCACCACTGCCAGAATGCGGGTTTGAGGGGTGTTGGTATGCAACGCGGCGACGACTTTTTTGAGATGGTGTATATCCATTCGGTTGTTGGTGTCAACATCAATGGGGATCAGATTTTGGTTTCCGATTCCCAGAACGCCACATGCCTTTTTGAGCGAATAGTGGCCGAGCCTGGAAACCAGAACGACCAGTCGGTCAATATCATATGCCCGATATGCCACGGCAAGTCCTTCGGCTTCGACGCCCCTGAAATTGTTGTGGGGGGCCAGCAGAGCGTTTCTTGCCACCCATAGCGCCGAAACGTTGGCCAGCGTTCCGTCTTCTACAAAACATCCCAGGGTGGTGTGCGGGTTTTGGACATATTTCAGATAAAATGCGTCGTCTTTCTGAAAAATCACGCGGTGAATCTTGGCCAAAACCTGCTTTTCAATGATCGAGACCACCTTGGAAGTTTCCAGTTTGATGACATTCTGGTTCAGAGCGGCGACGATTGTTTTGAGGTGAACCATAAAAAACGGCAGCGCGGATGTCATATGCCCGACAAAATATGGTGATGCGACATTGACTGCGTGCGGCGCGATGTTCTCGATGAGATCGGTAATGACATCAGCAAGTTTTCTTTCCGGGTGCTGGCCGATATGTGTGTCGGTAAACCGCTTTGAAAGCTCTTTCAGGCTGATTTCCTGGGTAACCCCGACATGACGGGTTAAAAATTCATGGAGTCCAAAAAGAATCTGATCCATGTATTTTACCAGGGTTTGTCTCGATGCGTCACTTTCGGGTCGGATGAAAATCCGCATCAGTGTTTCCCGGTCCGCTACCAGTTGCGTTCGGATTTTGGGGGAGGGGGAGGCCGCCATTGCGTCTGTTGCGATCATCGTTGAGAGAGTCCTGTCATTTCGTCATAATGTTTTATAATCTTGTTAATTTTACCACACATGGTATGATGGAAGCATCATAATATGTATTGAGGCCACTGTCCAAATTTTTTACACGATATCAGGAGACATCCATGGAAATCGTCAAGTCAGGAAAAGAAAACAATCTGCTGGTGGTGAAAGTCACAGGAAGAATGGATGCGGTAACGGCTCCGGAATTTGAAAAACAGTTGACCGCATGGATTGACGAAGGTGAAATTGTTTTTGTTATTGATTTCAGTATGCTGGAATATATCAGCAGTGCGGGGCTTCGCAGCATTCTGGTGATCGCCAAGAAGCTCAAATCTGTGAACGGAAAGATTTTTCTGGCGAATATGGAAGAATCGGTCAATGAAGTTTTCGAGATTTCAGGGTTCAATTCCATCATTCCCATTTTTGATACCGTTCAGGCGGCGGTGCGTCATGGTATAGCTTCATGAAAAGCATCAGATAGCCGAGAGCATCCAATTTGGCGCCTGTCAGGAGTTCAATGGTTTCTCCATGTTCAGCATACAATTAACTGCAAAAATCGAAAACATGGAAGTGCTGGTTCAATCTGTTTCCAGCATTGCCGGAAAGATGGGTTTTACGGCCAAACGTATTCGGGAGATTGAACTGGCTGTGGAAGAGGCGCTGGTGAACATTATCAATTACGCCTATCCATGTGGCGTCGGAGATATCAAAATTACCTGCATTCAAGAAGATTCGCCGCGGGCCTTTGTCATTGAAATCGAAGATACGGGTGTTGCCTTTGATCTCTTATCCCTGAAAGATCCGGATATTTCGGCGGATTTGTCTGAGCGGCAGATTGGAGGGCTTGGTATTTTCCTGATCCGGAAGCTGATGAATGATGTGCAATACCGGCGTAAAAACAACAGAAATGTCCTGACGCTGGTGGCGTATCCGCCAAATGAAACCTGACGGCTTCGTAAAAAATTCGGATGCAGCACAACGCAGCATCCGAACTTTTTACAAAGCCATCCGAAATTCAACTTTTTACGGAAGTGTCAAACCTGACTTTTTGAGATGGCATTGAATATCTTATGAGAATTGTCACCCGATCTGATTTTGACAGTGTGGTATGTGCTGTCTTGTTGTATGAAGCCCTGGATATTCGGCTGCCCGTGAAATGGGTGGAGCCGGGGGATGTGCAGAAAGGACTGGCGGATATCCAGGAAGGCGATATTGTCGCCAACCTGCCGTATGCTCCCCACTGCTCTTTGTGGTTCGATCATCATTTTTCTAATCAGAGACCTGAACCTGCGCCGGGTATGTTCAGAATTGCGCCGTCTGCTGCAGGGGTCATTTTCGAGTATTACCGCGAGCGGTTCACGCGCGACTATACCGAACTGGTGCAGGCCGCCGACAAGATTGACGCCGCAGATCTTTCTCAAGACGAAGTCTTGTATCCCGAACGCTATCCTTATATCTTGTTGTCCATGACCATTGTTGGTCAGAACAAATCCGATGAACCCTACTGGAATCATCTGGTGAATATTCTCCGAACGCTGTCGCTGTACCGGGTTATGAGCGATCCGCTGGTGACAACATATTGCGAGAAAATGATCGAAGAAAACGTTCGATACCGGGATCATCTGGCGCAGCATACCCGGTGTCAGGGCCATGTCGCGATCACTGATTTTCGCTTGCTGTCGCCTCCGCCGGTGGGCAATAGGTTTCTGGTCTATTCCATGTTTCCGGAATGTTCCGTGCAAATGAAAATCCGACGCGATGTGCATCAACCGGACATGGTGATTGTCAGCATTGGGCACAGTATCTTTAACAGAACCTGTCAAGTCAATATTGGTCAGATGTTGACGGCCTATGAAGGGGGCGGTCACAGGGCCGCCGGTGCATGCCGATTTCATGAAAGTCTGGCGGATCGGTATTTATCTGAAATCACCAGTATATTGATTGAAAATGCCGATGCACCCACAAATTCACCGCCGCATTCATGAAGGAGGCGGTGCGGACGGCAGGGCTTTCAGTGAAAATTTTACGGAAGGTGCGCCGCTGTCCGTTTGAGCTTCAGACGGTTGTATTGTAAGTCTGCCGGAAGGAACGCTGTCGGCCTTTTCCAGTTCCGCAGCGATTTCATGTGCGCGGCGGTCCGCAAGGTTCGTCAATTTTTCTGGCGGCAACGGGGCATCGCCGAGCAGTTTCTCGAAAAGCATTTCCGCGAGGGATGGATTTTTCCCCGATGCTTTGTCTGTGGTTTTTTCAGCGAGCTGTCTCATCGCCTCCAGCGCGGCGTTGCCATACCGGGTTTTAAACATCTTTTCTATGGACTGCCGATTGCGGGCGTCCGTGAAATCCAGCATTCCCATATCCTCGTTCGGAACCCATGTTTTTCCGGCGTTTTGGATGATGGCCTGACGTATTTCCAGCGACCGAATTGCCTTCCCGTCAGCCTCCGGGCTGTATCTGCCCAGTATGACAAGCTGCAATTGAGGACGTTTTTTCAACATTTCTGACAGGGTGCGTAGTTTTTCCTTTTCCGGCGGCAAAATATCCGATTTTCCGGGATCGAATGCTACCGATTCCATATGCTGATTTTTTCCGCCGAACAATGCGCCGAGCGCACGAAATGGCGATGTTACGATTTTGGTCACTACATTGACGAGTGCTTTCCATATCAGGTGTCCATAGCTGAATTGCGGATCGCTCAAATCTCCACTGACTGGAAGGCCGATGTCAATACGTCCATTGGAATCCCGCAACAGCGCGATGGCCAGGTCAAGTGGCAAGTGAGTGGCGTCGGGGCTGTCCAGATGTTCCCCCAGCGTCAGGTTGTCCACAATGATTTGGTTGTTTCCTACCATTTTGCTATTTTCGATGTGGTACTTCAGATCCATCGAAAGCTTTCCCGAAGTAATGCGCCGCCCTGCAAATTTTCCGGAATAGGGGGTCAGTTTCGTCATTTCCACGTTTCGGAAAACCATGCGGATATCTGTTGTCTTCGTTGGATTCAATATGGCGATGCTGCCATCAATATTGACCATTCCGTATTGATCTACCCCGCCTTCCAGTCGAATTTTAGATGGTGATGCTGCGGTGGAGGAAAATCCGCTGATATTGCCTTTTAAATTCGTGATTTGCGTCATGAATCGCTGCATCAGGCTTAAATCTGCAAATCCCACATCGCCTTTTTCGATATGGACCACGCCAATATGAATTGGGAACGTGTCGTCGCTGGATTTGGCGGCGACATAAGATGGTGTTGCGGGGTGAGGGGAACGCCGCTTTTTGAGTACCCGGCTCAGATTGACAGTGTGATCTTCGGCGATGATAACTTCTCCAACAGGTTTAATCAGGTGAATGTTGCGGATATTCAGCTTGTTGGGATGCAGCGTCAGCTTCATTTGGGGGATATCGAGAGCATCCCAGCCCAGAAAAGTTTTGGTAATGCCGGGTTCGATCAATTGGAGGTGATCGAGACCAATGCTGCCGGCATAAACAGTTTTGGCGCCCGCCGCCGGAATTCCATAATGAAACAGGCCTTTCATGGAAAGCTGGGCGGATTTGACTTTTAGCGTCACATAGGGATCCATATAAGGCTGGAATGGAATTAAGGATAGTGCGTCCGCCGCGATATTTGCCGTGATTTCAGGATGTCCGGTGGTTTTTATGTTGCCCTGAATTTTCACGGCGCCGCCCTGTTTCAACCGAAACCCCAGCGCTGCCGTTATGGGGGATTTGCCATCAATCGGGCTAAGATGGGCGTATAAATCCTCTATATTTACAAGAGGATGTTTTGGCTGTGCCGACAAATCCGAGAAATCGGATCGAAATTTGTCCAGTTTCAGGGTTTGGATGCGGTATGTCCAGGGTTTATCCTGTGTTGTGGGGTGCGGCGCCGGTGGGGATTTCACGGATTTACCCGGCGACAGTAATTGCTGCCAGTTGTTGTGGCCCTGTCTGTCCAGCAAGAAATTGACGTAGCCGCCATCCAGTGCTACCTGGGATATGTTTATGGCGTGAGTCTCCAGGTTTATGTCGCCTTGATTCAGGGATATCTGACGAGCGCTGAAAAGCGGTTTAACCGATGCGCGGCTTTTGACGCTCACATGGTCCAGACGGGTGGAAAGCCCGTGCAGTGCTGTTTCAGGATTCTGGCCGTCTGTTTTGATATCTGCCTTGAAATGGATATTCAGGTTGGCTATTTGTGCGTGGACAGGCCGGTATCGGCTGAAATCGGAGACATCGAGGGCGATTTTTTGGATATCAACGTTGTCCGCCGTGATGGTCCAGGAAGGAATGTTTTCAGATTTCCGATCGGATTTATGGGCATTATGGACTGCTGGCGTTGATTTTGAGGATGATGGAGTGGTTTCATGAGTGTTGGCGGCTATCTTCGTCAGATTCAACCGACCTGTAGGGTCCGTTTCGATATGGAAATCGCCATTTTCCAGCCTCAACTGCGAGACATGAATTTGTCGCTGTGTTATATCAATCTGTGCTGGCCCGGCGTCTATAGTAGCAAGATGGAGCAGCACCCTGTCCGATCCCGCGAGTTTCAGAGAGAGGCCGGTTACTCCCAGTCGAAGGGTATCGAAGCGCAGATTGTCGGGGTTCATATGGCAATCGGCGGAGATGTTCAATTTTCCTTCCGGGGTTTCCAGCGCCAGACGGTCACGGATAAATGCCCACAATGTGCCGATGCGAAGTGAAGATACGGCAATGTTTCCGGTGAAGGCTACTGGCGTCAGCGATATATTTCCGTTACACCGGAGCGTTTCGTTCGATGGGGTGGCGGCCTCCAATGAACATGCGCCGGTATGACCCGGAAGGGTGGACACATCGGTCAGATGAAAGCCTATATTCTGAATGGCCAGTTTGACAGGGGTATGGTAACGTTGATCTGTCAGCAGCAGTGTTCCGTTTTCGATAGCGGCTTGCTGTAATATCATGCGAAGTGGCCTGGTATTGGACGGCGGCTGTGACTCCGGTGACTGGCTGCCCATTTGAGACAGGTTGGTGCTGCCATTCGGGTGGATACGCAGATGCAGCGTTGGGTTTTCAAGACGGATATCGTGGAATGTCAATGCCCAATGACGGACACTGTTGATGTTGGCATCGGCATACAGTCGGGAGAATTCGGCGATTGGCGTTCCATCGTTTTCTTGAATCCGGACGTTTTGGATGTCAACGGTCAACAGGAATGGGTTGATCCGGAGTTGTTTTATTTCCAGTTGAAGATGCAGTTGTTTACTGGCAAAAGATGGGGCGTACCATCGGATAATACTGGGGACGATGATGAATCCCATCAGGCTGTACAGCAGTAGTGCTGTCAGCGGTACGAGAAAGTATGGATGGCGCAGTACCTGGCGAATGATTTTTGGTATCATCCCTGTTCCTCAAGTTTGGAGTGAGCCGATATTGGAGATCGTGCGGACATCTCTTTCGACGTAGGTTTGCAGATAGCTCTGCCAGTAATTGCCGACGAGATGGTCGGGCAGGTCTATGACGCCGGGATAGCCGCCGCGCCAGATAAGCGGGTATAGCAGCGGCGGAGTGGTTGTCGG
>JAJYBO010000305.1:1176-2547 GCA_021778975.1 Deltaproteobacteria bacterium | reverse complement strand
TCTGATTCAGACGTCACCGCCCAAAGACCTGAAAGACATGCTGGGGCTTCTGACCACGGCGTTTTCTGTGAGCCGGTTTTTCCCCCGGAAAAGCCGCGCCAAAACGCCGCCCTGTCAGGAAGTGGTGCTTCAGGGCGCGGACGTTGATCTGTTCCGGCTTCCGGTATTGCACTGCTGGCCGCAGGACGCCGGAAGGTTCATCACCCTGCCGTTGGTCATCACCCGAAGCCTGTCCAGCGGAAAACGCAACATGGGCATGTACCGGATGCAGCTTTATGACCGTCAGACCACCGGCATGCACTGGCACATCCATAAAGACGGCTCGAATTATTTCAACGAATACCGGAGGGCCGGAAAACGCATGCCGGTCGCGGTGGCCATCGGTGCGGATCCGGCCATCATCTACGCCGCCACCGCCCCCATGCCCCGGAACGTGGACGAGCTGATTCTGGCGGGCTTCATCCGCCGTTCGCCGGTGCCCATGACCCGCTGCGTCACCATTGATCTGGAGGTGCCGGCGGAAGCGGAGTTCATCCTCGAAGGCTATGTGGATCCGGACGAGCGCCGCCGGGAAGGCCCTTTCGGCGATCACACCGGTTATTATTCCTTAGCGGACGATTATCCGGTGTTTCATGTCACGGCCATTACCCACCGGAAATCACCGGTATATTGCGCCACGCTGGTGGGGCGTCCGCCCATGGAGGACTGCTATCTGGCCAAGGCCACGGAACGGCTTTTTCTGCCGCTGCTGCAGACGGTTTTTCCCGAAATCAGGGACTACTGGCTTCCCTGGGAAGGCGTATTTCACAATATCGTCATTGTCTCCATTCAGAAGGAATACCCCCGGCACGCCCAGAAGGTGATTTCAGGGCTTTGGGGACAGGGCCAGATGAGCTTCTGCAAGGCCATCATCGTGGTGGACGACATCGTTGACCCCAAAGACCCGGCGCAGGTCATGCGGCAGCTTCTGGACCGTTTCGACATGACCGCCGATATCATGCACGCCGAAGGCATTCTGGATGTGCTCGACCATTCGTCGCCATCCGCCAATTTCGGAAACAAGATCGGCATAGACCTGACATCCCGCATCAGCGGAGAACCCCCGCGAAGCCTTTCCGCATCCCCGCAGACGGATAGCGAAGCGGTTTCCCCTGAAGCGCTGCTGTCCCGGATTCAGCAGCAGTGCGACGGTGTTTGCAGCCTGCGGAGCTTTGATGAAATCGGCGGCCGGTTCAACCGGCGCAACCGGATCCTGGCGGTGCAGGTAGAGAAGCGGCCGGGCCGCGGCGGCGATTATTTCGCTGAACGCCTGATCGCTGCAGGTGTGCTGACGCCTTACAATATTCTGGTCTTGTACGACAGCAACAGATC
>JAJYBO010000305.1:0-1166 GCA_021778975.1 Deltaproteobacteria bacterium | reverse complement strand
GAACAATTCGCTGATTCTCTGGAAATTGTTCAACAATGTGGACCCGGTGCGGGATGTGGTGATACGGCAGAACCGCTGCGTCATTGACGCATGCCGGAAATGGTCCTATGAAGGCCATGACCGGGAGTGGCCGGATGAACTGACGTTCGATGTTTGATGCGGGTGTCGTTGGGCGGCGTCCGTCCTGCGCGGCAAGATGGACGCCTCGGAACCGGCTTGTTAAGTTCATGAAACCCATTTTATTTTATCATGAATTAAAAATTGATGCCCTCGTAAAAAGTCGGTTTTAGCCTGTTTTTACAACATCAACTTGTTGAATTTAGACAATTTTGAAAAAGGGTTATCTGCAATGGCTAAATTAGGATCTGAAAAAAGACCGATTATTGTTCGAGTTCATACTGATGAGAAGGCACGATACGTTGCCGAAAAATGTTCAGAGAATGGTTGGCACTATATCATTGGCTTCGAGCCTGACAAGCCAGAAGATATATCGGATTTAGAAAAATTATTAAATCCACAGCAGGTGGTAAAGTCGGAAAAAATTGGTCGTAATGATCCTTGTCCATGCGGTAGTGGCAGGAAGTATAAAAAGTGTTGTGGAGCAAACAACCTTTAGAGAGTACCGCGCGAATCGGGCCTCCAAAGGCGGTGGCCTTGGCGACTGCAGTAAAGAGACACATCGCAATTTCGGTCTTGAACAGTGAGGCCCAATCCATCGTTGCAGGGGACGATCCGCCTATCGGCGACACGCCAGCACATTAGCGGCATGCGGAGCCACTGAGGATGAAGGAAATCAAATGCCAATACCAGATTTTCAAACTATCATGCTCCCCATGCTCAAGGCAGCTTCTGATGGTAAGGAATACGCTCTCCGAGACATGAGGCAGCTTTTGGGGGTTACCCATCCATTATTAATTATGGAGATTGGCACATGAAAGCACACATTTCGCTGCCAAAAGAAAAGATCGCCGGTTATTGCCACAGGTGGGGCATTGCGCGGCTCGCGCTGTTTGGTTCTGTGATACGCGATGATTTTCGTCCGGACAGCGACGTAGATGTTCTGGTTACGTTTCAGCCCGACACGCGCCACACGCTTTTCGACATGGCGCGGATGCAAACTGAATTGCAGCAAATTCTGGGGCGCGATGTTGATCTGGTCAGTCGCC
>JAJYBO010000079.1 GCA_021778975.1 Deltaproteobacteria bacterium | reverse complement strand
CTTCCCTGCTTGCCAAATTTACCAAACTGCCTGTTCTGGATGAACTGAATCATCAGATGGTCATGTTTGGTTTTTTGTTTCTGTCGGTCGGCATCATTACCGGATCGGTGTGGGCCAACTCCGCGTGGGGCAGGTATTGGGGATGGGATCCGAAAGAAACCTGGTCGCTGATTACCTGGTTCATTTATGCGACGCTGCTTCACGCCCGCCTGACGCGCGGCTGGCACGGCAGGCGCATTGCGTATCTTTCCATCGCGGGGTTTGCCGCGGTGATGTTCACCTATTTCGGCGTCAATCTGTTGCCTGGTCTGCACAGTTACGGCTCGATGAGTAAATGATGCCGATTTATCTCAGCCATACGGCCGTTACCCCCACCAGCAGCATGGCGCAAAGGCACAGGCTGTCCGCAGCGCCAAAATTGTATTTTCCGCTCAAATCAATTTTGTTTTGCGGTGAAAAACCTTTGGATTCCAGCGCCAGGGTGAGGGTTTCGGCTTTTTTGACGCCGGTCAGAATCAGGGGGGCGATCAGCGGCGCATACGCTTTAATTCTATGAAAAATATTACCCTGACCGATGTCGTTGCCCCGGACCTTTTGCGCTTCGACAATGGCGAACGCATTCGACATAAACACCATCACCAGCCGGAAGGAAAGCGACATCGCAAAGGCGAATGGATACGGTACGCCCAAGACCACCATTCCCCCATAGAAATCTTCGATGGCGGTGATAGACAGAAACAGCAGCCCGGAAAGCAGCATGTTCAGAAACCGCAGTGACATGACACCGGCATGAGAAATCGCGCCGACATACACCGGCAATATTCCCCAGAGCATCCATCGGGTTTTTCCCTGGTAAAACAAGACCCACAGAACAAATGTCATGGTTCCGATCAAAATGAAGAGCCTCGCCATTTTTTTCAGGCTTGCTCCGGTGCGGCTGCATCCGAACAGCACAAGGAGCGATGCGGCCATCAGCCCCTGTCCGTACAGGGAATGCTCTATCATCGCCAGGATGCATAAAAAGATCAGCCCCGCGATTTTGACGCGCGGATCCCGTCTGTGCAGAAACGAATCGTTCGGAACAAAGAAAAAGATGCTCATCGCGGTTTCCAGCATTGTAAAAATTCAGCATCGTTTAAAAGCAATTGCCCATTCAATTGCAGGGAGATATTCATGATCTCCGTTCGCCGCGCGCCGGCGATTTCCACCAGCGAATCGTCTTTGAAAAAGCTCCGTTTGTCTCCGAAATGAACCACCTGTCCCTGGTGTATCGCCAGTATCTTGTTGCCAAAATTCGCGGCGGTTTCCATGTGATGTGTAACGATCAGAATGGTTTTGCCGCTTTTGTTGAGTGCTGCAACGCTTTCCATGAGTCCCTTGAGGGAGAGATAATCCAGACCGGTCGTTGGTTCGTCCAGAATGACGAGTTCCGGCTCTCCGGCAAGGATGGCGGCGCAGGCCACTTTTTGCCGGTCTCCTTTGGGCAGACTGAACGGGTCGGCTTTCCGGCGATTCCACAGCCCCATGACCTGAAGCATGGCGTCCACCCGGTCCTGAATATCCGGCTCCACCATGCCGCGCATCCTCAAGATGAAGGCGACTTCGTCATAGACCGTTTCCGCGAAAATCTGGTGATCCGGGTTCTGATACACATACCCCACTTTTCCTGCCATCCGATGTTGTTTCAGGCTGTTTTCCTGATACAGAATGTCCCCGTCTTTGATTTTCAGAATGCCGGCGATCAACTTCATCAATGTGGTTTTTCCGGAACCGTTGCGTCCGAGAACCGTGATAAAATCGCCCTGTTGGATGTGCAGCCGGACATTTTGGAGAGCGCCTCCGCGGCTGTCTTTATACCGGTAATATAACGAGGATATCTCGACGATATTTTCGGAGGCTGTCTTTGGCGCGTCCGAAGCCAGGATGTCGGCGTACGCGGCCGCATCAAAGACGCGGGTTTGCCGGATATGGCCGCGCATATCACGGCGATATGCGCCGTCACGGATATCCAGCACCCTGAAAATGCCGGCGCTTTCCAGCCCGGCGCGGGAGAGCAGCGCTTTGTCACCGACCACGTCATGATTGCCGTCATAAAGAATGCCGGCGTCACCGAGAATGACAATCCGGTCAAACAATTCGTGATATTCTATGGATTGATCCAGCAGAATGACGCCGCCGTTGTATCCGCCCTTTTGGAGAAAGTTCAGAATGACTTCCTGAGAGGCTGGATCAATGTCCGTGAAGGGTTCATCCAGAATGAGGGTTCCGGGGGATGCGGACAGTAGGGACAACAGCGCGGTTTTCTGCTTTTCGCCTCCTGACAGACCGCTGATTTCCCGATTGAAAAGGGCGTCCACGCCAAACGCCTCACAGAGTTTTTGGGCGTTTTCAAGGGCGGCCCTATAAGATTGACCGGTATTCAGGGGGAAAAACACCAGCTCTTCCCGTACGGTTGTCGCCACGATCTGTGCTTCGAAATCCTGAAAAAGAACCGCGATTTCCCGCACGAATTCTTTAGAAGCGTATTCCGATACGCGCCTGCCGCGGTAAAAATAGTCGCCTTCCAGTATTCCGTGTTCGACGCGCGGGATCAAACCGGCGATGATTTTGGATAGGGTCGTTTTGCCCGCCCCGTTTCTGCCGGCGATCAGGACGCGCTCGCCTTCGCGGATGGATAGATGGAGGCCATCCAGTATGAGAGGCGCGTCGGTCTTGTATCGGAACGATAGATTCTTGATAACGATCATTCGGGGATATACAGCAGCCCGGTGCGTTCGATCCGGTGATACAGGAGTTTCATGAGAATGACACCCAGAATGGACGCCATCAGGGCATCGTTGATAAAAATGATGGGGAACAATACCCTGAAAGGCATCAGCCCCAGAAACTGTACTCCGGAAGCAATGGTCAGCGCGCAGACAAACCCCGATATCACCGATATCAGCACAAAGATACCCGTCTGCCGGAGATTCATGACCACCGCGTCTTTCACCAGAATGCGCCAGAGTTTGTATGAGATATAGGATTGCAGAAAGTTACCCACAAACCCGGCAATGCTGCCCAAAGACAATGTGCCGAAAAAATCCGCGATCAAATTGCCGATAGCCGATCCCCAGGCAGCGGCCGGGCCAAAGAGAATGCCGAAAAAGACCGGTATCGCATTGCCGGGTCTCAATTCCGTCATACCGGGAATAATCGGTATGGCTTTGAACGGAATGAGCATTCCGGCATAAATGGCCGCGGTCAGGGCGACAATCACGATTTGTCGTGTATGTTTCCAGACGGTGAAGATTTCTTTCATTTGCGTACACCTTCGATATGAGTGATACCCGGGGCGTATTCCATGTTATGGATGGGGATATCTGGTTTTTGAGACGCGGGCCGGAGCTGAACGATCACCATGCCGGCCAGCATCAGGATACAGCCTGAAACGGAGCGAGACGTCATCGGTTCTTTCAGGATAAGCCATCCTGCCACTGCCGCAAACACGGTTTCGAGACTCAGGATGATGGCGGCGTGCGTCGGAGGCGCGTCTTTCTGGGCCGCGACCTGAAGGGTATAGGCGATGCCGACAGACAATAACCCGCCGTACAGAATGGGAATTGTCCCCTTGAGAACAGCCTCGCATGAAACCGTTTCCGTTGTACCGGCGGCGATGAGACTCAGCACCGCGCACACCCAGAACTGAGCGCACGCCAGTTGTACGGTATCTATCTGGGGAGACAGCCATCCGATTGTCATCACATGCAGCGCCCAGAAAAAAGCACTGGCCAGAACCCACAGATCGCCGGTGTCCATGGTGAAGGCATCGGTCATACTCAGTAAATACATGCCGATTATCGCCAGGATGGAGGCTATCCAGACACTCCAGCCCGGACGCCGCCCCCGCAACAGCCCGAAAATGGGTACCAGAATGACATAGAGCCCGGTAATGAACCCTCCTTTTCCGGCGGTTGTATGCACCATGCCAATTTGCTGAAGACTGGCGCCGCAAAAGAGAATGCCGCCCAGGAGCAGCCCTTTTCTTGTAAAATCCAGATCCGGGAACCAGACGCCCATCCGGATCGGTATGCCATACCGTCGGCGTCTCCAGACAATCAGGGGCATGAGCGCGGCGGCCCCCAGCGTAAATCTCAATCCGTTAAAGGTGAACGGCCCCATGAATTTCATTCCGGAGCGCTGCGCCACAAAGGCGCATCCCCAGATCATTGCGGTAATCAGCAGAAGCCAGTCCGCGCGCATCACATGTTTATTCAAAAAACCATCCTGTTATGAAACGATGAGAGAGGGGCTTCGCAGATGTCCTGAAATGCGATATTCCACTTTGCGAAACACGAACAGCACCCCATAGACCAGTATTAAATATAATACCGCGGCCGTGATATACACTTCATAAAATGCGAAACTCCGGGATGCAATCATGCGGGCGACGCCGGTGATGTCCATGATCGTGATGATGGAAACCAGCGATGTGGCCTGAAGCAGAAAAACGACTTCATTGGTATAGGCGGGCCATGCCAGACGAAAGGCTTTGGGGAGAACGATCCGGCGCTGCATCAAAAAACCGGACATGCCGCAGGCTCTGGCGGCTTCGATCTCTCCGTATGGAATCGCTTCGATGCCGCCGCGGAGGATTTCGGATGTGTAGGCAGCGGTGTTGAGCGTCAGGCTCAGAATTGCACAAAACCAGGCGTCTCTGAAAAATGTCCAGGCGCCGATCCGTGTCAGGAAGTGCTGAAACTGCCCGCTGCCGTAATAGATGAGAAATATCTGAACCAGAAGCGGGGTGCCTCTGAAATAAAAATTGAACAAATACACTGGTATTCGCAACAGTGGATTTTTGTGAACCCTCATGAGTGCAAACGGTATGGCGATGCACAGACCGATGGCGACGCTGGCAGCCGTTAGCTCGACGGTAACGACCGCTCCCTGAAGCAGTCTGGGAAGATTTTCCTGAATGATGGCGATATCCATATTATCAAACCTTCCGGACGCCCCGGTTGGCCCAGACTTCCGCCCGCTGCTGAATTGTCAGCGATACGATTGTAATGACCAGATAAATCAACGAAGCGATAAAATAGCAGGTAAATGGTTTGTGCGTTGACCGAGCAGCGACATCGGCGTTTCGCATCAGCTCCGGGAGCTGGATAACGGACACCAGTGCGGTCGCCTTGATCAGCACCATCCAGACATTGCCCAGACCCGGCAGTGCAAACCGCCACATCTGGGGCAGCAGAATTCTGAAAAACATCTGGGATCTGTTCATGCCCACGGCCATCGCTGCTTCGATCTGACCTTTGGATACCGCCAGATAGCTGCCGCGAAACACCTCTGTGGAAAACGCGCCATAAATGAACCCGATGGTCAGCACCCCTGCAATGAACGGGTTGAAATCTATCGAAACATTGGCGATGTCTATCAGCAGGGTGGGAACACCGTAATACACCAGCAGGATAATCACCAATTCAGGAACGCCGCGAATCACGGTGGTATAGACGCCGGCCATGCTTCTGGTTATCCGGGAATCGGACAGTTTTCCCCAGGCGCCGATCAATCCCAGCAGCATGGCGATGGCCATTGAAACAACACCGACCGCCACTGTCAGGCGAACACCTTCCCACAGCAGCCACCCATACCCGCGGATATTCATCATGCTTATTTTCCATACACATCAAAATTAAAATATTTGGCGTTGATTTTCTGATACGCGCCATTGGCCCGAATGGCGTCAATGGCTTTGTTCAATTTCTGCCGCAGCGCATTGTCGCCTTTTCGTACAGCAATGCCGACGCCTTCTCCAAACCATTTTTTATCCGTATAACCAGGGCCGACAAATTCAAAATCCTTACCGGCAGGTGTTTTTAAAAAACCGGTCTGCAGAACCGTAGCGTCTGCGATGACCAGATCGAGCCGACCAGCGACCAGATCCATATTGGCCTCGTCCAGAGTGGCATAGGCTTTGATATTGACCGTATCCCCAAATACGTCACGAATGAAATTTTCATGAATGGTGGCCCGCTGTACGCCGACGGTCTTGCCTTTCAGACCTTCTTTGGAAATCACGATGCCAGCCCCTTTTTTGGCCACGAAACGGGCCGGGGTCTGATAATATTTGTGCGTAAAATCCACTTTTTGCTTGCGTTCGTCCGTAATGGACATGGAAGCGACGATGGCATCGAATTTCCTGGCGATCAGCCCCGGGATCAAACCATCCCAGTCCTGCAGGATAAACTGGCATTTCATCCCCGATTCCTTGCACAGAGCGCTGGCGATATCAATGTCGAACCCCTTGACCTTGCCGTCTTTATCAACATAATTGAAGGGCGGGTAAGCGCCTTCCGTACCGACGCGCAATATCGGTTTCGTTTCCGCCGCCGAAGCGATCCCCATCCAGCATGCCCCCACCATTATCGCCGCCACTGTCATTGTCCATCTCTTCATATGTCACCTCGTTCTATATCTTGATGGTCTCGTAAAAAGTCGAATTTCAGACGGCTGTATAAAAAGTCCGCAGGTAAGACGCGCTAATCCTGAGAGGTGAGGCGTACTTGTGGCACACCGCAACGATGAAAGAAGCAGCGCAACGCAGCGTCCGGACTTTTTACACAGCCGTCATACTTATGTGGTTTTGGGTTTCAACATATACCCGCGTAAAAACTGCCGGCAGCGTTCTGATGTCGGATTTTCAAAAATCTGCTCCGGAGGGCCTTCTTCTTCGACGCATCCGTTGTGAAGAAACAAGACCCGACTGGAAACACGCCGGGCAAAATCCATTTCATGGGTGGCGATCAGCATGGTCCGGCCTTCTTCGGCCAATTGCTGCATGACCCGCAGCACTTCACCGACCAGTTCGGGGTCAAGTGCGGATGTGGGTTCATCCACCAGAAGTGCTGCGGGTTCCATGGCCAGCGCCCGGGCAATGGCGGCGCGCTGCTGCTGTCCCCCGGACAGTTGCGATGGGTAATAGCCTGCCTTGTCCTGAATCCCCACTTTTTTCAGCAGGGTCATCGCCATATCCACCGCATCTTTTTGGGGGCGTTTCAATACATGAACCGGCGCCTCGATGACATTTTGCAGAATGGTCATGTGTGTCCACAGGTTGAAATGCTGAAAGATCATTCCGAGCCGCGTCCGAATGCGATCTACCTGCCGGGGGTCTTCCGGCGCCATGCCACCGTGGCGGTCTTTCTTCATGCGGATGAGTTCTCCGGCGATATAGACGTTGCCGGCATCCGGGGTTTCCAGCAAATTGATGCAGCGCAGCAATGTGCTTTTTCCGGAGCCGCTGGATCCGATCAAGGCGATTACATCGCCTTCATTGGCCGACAGGGATACACCTTTTAGAACCTGAAGCGCTCCAAATTGTTTATACATGCCTTCCGCCGCGATGGCAGGGGATGCGGACACAGGCGCAGTCTCCTTTGATTGTGAAGAACGCAAAAAATGTCGCCAGAACCTCGGATTACCCGGCGGTTAAAATTTCTTTCAGAACGGATTCAAAAATATCCAGACACACGGCGATATCGTCTCCGGAAACGATCAGTGGTGGACAGAATCGGATGACGCTTTCTCCGCAACTCAAGAGCAGCACCCCTTTCTCGAAACAGCCCTGAAGCAGCCTGTCTCGAAGCGGTTTGTCCGGCGTTTTGTGATGCCGGTCGGTCACCAGTTCCGCGGCCTGCATCAACCCCATCCCCCGGATATCACCGATACATTCATACCGCGTCTGCATATCGGCCAATCCTGCACGGAGTTTGTCCCCCATCACAACCGCGTTCTGAACGAGGCCGGACTGAAGCACCCGAATCGAGGCCAGCGCCGCTGCGCAGGAGACCGGGTTACCACCATATGTGGAGCCATGCGCCCCCCGCGACCAGTCCATCACATCGGCTCTGGTGATGAGCGCGCTGAGCGGCATTCCGGATGCAATGCCTTTGGCCAGGGTCATCAGATCGGGAACTACTCCGAAATGCTCGATTGCGAACAGTTTGCCGGTTCTGCCCATGCCCGCCTGAATTTCGTCCACCAGATACAGAATGCCGTATTTTTCGGCCAGTGCTTTGAGTCGCTGGTGATATTCCGGCGGCGGCGTCACATATCCGCCTTCGCCCTGGATGGGTTCGATCACCATGACCGCCACTTCTTCGGGAGGGATGAATGTTCTGAAAATATGTTCCTCGATGAACCGGATACACTCGAAATCGCATTGCGGATACGTCATCCGAAAGGCGCAGCGGTAGCAGTTCGCGTATGGAACATGGGTGATGCCCGGAACGAACGAGCTGAACCCCTTTCGTTGAATGGTTTTGGAGGCCGTAAGCGACAGGGCGCCCATGGTTCTGCCATGAAAAGCCCCCAGAAACGCAATGGCTTTGTCGCGGCTGCTGTGCCATCTGGCCAGCTTGAACCCGGCTTCTACCGCTTCGGCGCCGGAGTTGGCCAGCAACACCCGCTTTTCAAAATTTCCGGGCGCGATGGCCACCAACTGTTCCGCCAGCTCGATCATGGGCAGGTGATAAAAATCGGAGCCGCACATATGAATCAATGCCGCCATCTGATCCTGCGCCGCTTTTACGACATCCGGATGGCAATGACCTGTATTGCAGACGGCAATACCCGATGTGAAATCTAGAAATTCGTTGCCGTCCACATCTTCGATCCACTGCCCCTGTCCCCTCACGGCAACCAGAGGATATTCGCGGGGCAGAGACGGAGAGAGCATCTTGGAATCGCGTGCAATCCAGCTCACGGCTTTGGGGCCTGGAATGGCTGTTTTCAGTAAAGGTCTTTTCATTGGATGTCCTGTATTACTGGATGATGCGCCATTGTTTTATAAATTGACCATTTTTTAAATGCCATGCTTTTCGGCATGAGTCAACCCATATGTCCAGATCATATTGATATTTGGGGATGTGTGGACTAAAAGGAGGCGACTTTTGAATTCAATGTTTGCAGAAGGAGCTTTTGCAATGGTGAAGGGATACGCATTTATTGTCGCGGCCGCACTCCAGTGGGGTATGATCGGCCCATTTTCACGCATGGCGTTTCAAGAAGGGCTTCCTCCCATGGAAGTTGCATTCTGGAGGGCTTTTCTGGCATGGATTCTGTTTGCCGGTCATGCCGTGTTCCGCCGCGAGGTGAAGCTGTATAAAAAGGATATCGGATATCTGCTGGCCTTCGGGTTTTGCGGGGTGACGCTCTTTTATTATTTTTACCAGATGGCGGTTCGGCAGGGGGGCGCGGCGCTGGCAGCCGTGTTGTTATATACTGCACCGGCCTGGGTCATCCTGTTTTCGCGAATTTTCTTTAAAGAGGCGATCACGCCGATGAAACTGCTGGCGCTGTTTCTGACCATTACCGGTGTTTCGGCGATATCTATCGGCAACAGTGTGGGAGGAAATGCGGCCGGCGTTTCGTTTCATGTTGCCGCCATTGGTTTTGGGCTGCTTTCTGGTTTCTGTTATTCGCTCTATTATATTTTCGGAAAGTTTTTCTCTGGCCGTTACAGTTCCGCAACTCTTTTTCTGTACATTCTGCCCATAGGGTTTTTGGGAATGCTGCCGTGGGTTACGTTCACCCACAAGACGCCGACGGCATGGCTGGCCCTGGGGCTGCTGGTCGTCATTTGCACATACGGCGCCAATTCATGCTATTATGCGGGTCTGAAATATCTCGAAGCCGGCCGTGCCGCCATTGTCGCTACTGTAGAACCGGTCATGGCCGCGGTGGTCGCTTATTTCTGGTGGCAAGAAGTGTTCTCGCCTTTGGGATATCTGGGCAGCGCGCTGGTTCTGACGGCCGTGATTCTGATGATCAGAGACACCGGCAACCGGTAAGGTGATTTCCAGCATAGAATATACCATTCGGAGAAGAACACCCCCCGGCCCCCTCAAAGGGGGAATATACCCCCTTAACGACAAAGGGGGCAGCGCCGCATGCGGGCTTTTTACGAAGCCGTCAACGCTTATTTCCCTTTGTGTTCCAGCCAGTCATTCATTTCCATCAAATGTTCGGAAAGCGGATAGAATCCTTCGGCGAAGACACTGTAATCGCCGCCGCCGGCCATTGCCGCGGCAAAACGGGCGTTATTGGCGTCAAACAGCCAGATATGACTCCATTTCTTCTCTATGGCGGTGTCGAAGATACGGGCGTTTTTATCCGGTTGGGGGGCATAGCCGCGTTTCCAGATTTCTCGCATGATGTCCGTGGCGGTATGGGTCGCGGTATTGGTGGCGGCGATCATATGGTCGTAGCGCGCCCAGTGTCCCTTCACCCATGAAGTGCTGTGACAGGCGCGGCAGATGGTCTGCATGGTTTCCCGGCGCTTCTGAAACTCCTGATCGTCAATCAGCGCCGAAACGGCGCTGCCGCCGTCAAAATCCGTCGGCAGGGGTAACCCGTCCTTGTTGCGGATGATGCTGGTATCCGGAGACTTCGGTTGCCGATGGGCGTATATCAGGCCGAATATTCGATCCGAAAGGCGGTCGTTCATCCGGTGGGTTCGCTGCGCCACCACCGCGCCGTCTGCTCCTGTCAGCAGACTGATGTGGCAGGCCGCGCAGGTGGGCGCCGTGAAATCCCTGCCGATTTGCCAGGGGACGTCGGTAAAATTCCATTTTGCCTGCTGGGATGCCGCAATATTGCCGTGCTTGCTGGCTTCATAGACCTTGTAGGCAGGAACGTCGGGGCCTGCATGGCATTCCTTGCAGGTATAAGGCTTTCTGGCGGTTTCCATCGAAAAGCTATGGCGGCTGTGACATGATGTACAGGCGCCCTGACTGCCGTCCGGATTGATTCTGCCAACGCCCTGATTCGGCCACCCCTCGATGACCGGAAATTCCAGTTCGCCGGCATCGGTGTTCCGCTTCTCTAAACCGGTTACCGTCAGA
>JAJYBO010000304.1 GCA_021778975.1 Deltaproteobacteria bacterium | reverse complement strand
TAAATGACCTTCAGGTTGTAACGCCAGATGCCGGCGGTAAAATGGACTGCAGCGACGAGCCCAGGCGATGGTTTCATTGAAGCGCTGCAATTGATATGCTTCAAGTGCTTTTACAAAAGCATCACCGGGCGCATCGGCATTGATGCCAATCTTTTCTCTGATCCATGCTTCAAGGGGCGTGATGTGAATCATGACTATTCCAGAGTTGACGGCTTCGTAAAAAGTCCGGATGCTGCGTTGCGCTGCATCCTTTGTCGTTGCGGCGCACCATAAGTACGCATCACTCCTAAGGATTTGCGCGCCTTGCCTGCAAACATTTTGCGAAGCCGCCCGAAATTCGACTTTTTACGAGAGCATCAGCGTTGCGGAACCATAAAGATATCTTTATGGGCAGCGCGCATGTCGCGCTTCAATATTTTGCCGGTCGGGGTCTTGGGAAGGGCCTCCATGAATACCACCTTTTTGGGAACCTTGAACGGCGCCAGTTCTTTTTTGCACAGGCTTATGATTTCCTGCTCCTGAATGGTTTCTCCGCGGCGGGGCACCACAAAGGCCGTGACGGCTTCCACCCAGGTGGGGTGGTTGACGCCGACCACAGCGACTTCCTCCACGCGGCTATCCCGGTAAATCACTTCTTCCACTTCGCGGGTGGATACATTTTCGCCGCCGGTCTTAATCATGTCTTTTTTGCGATCCACCACCGAAATATAACGGTCTGCATCCAGAACGCCGATATCACCGGAATGAAACCAGCCGCCCTTCATGGCTTCTTCTGTCTTCTGCGGGTCTTTGAAGTACATCATCATGGCGTGTGGGCCTTTGCCGCATATTTCACCGGGCGCGCCGCATTCCGTAACCGGGTTGCCGTCCTCATCTTCAAGGCGGGTTTCCATGTTGAGGCCCGCCATGCCAGCCGCTCCCAGTTTGGTCATGGCGTCTTTGGATTTCAGGATCGTGTGGTAAGGGGCCAGTTCGGTCTGGCCATAATAATTGTACACCTTGCTTCCGGGAAGGCGCGCCATGATTTCCTTCAGGACTTCCACAGGCATAATGGAGGCGCCGTAATAGCATTTTTTCAGGCTGGATAAATCATACCTGTCAAAATCCGGATGACGCATCAGACCGATCCAGACGGTCGGCGGCGCGAAAAACATGGTGGCCTTATAATCCGCGATGGTTTTCAGGATTTTATCCATTTCCGGTGATATCAAGATGTTGACGCCACCAATCCAAAAAACGGGGTTCATGAATACATCCCGCTGCGCGCAGTGAAAGATGGGCAGGGCGTTGACATTGATGTCGTCCGGTTCATAGCCGCCATCCACAATAGCGCCCATGTACTCGGCCATCAGCGCCTGGTTTCCGATGACCACGCCTTTGGGAAGCGATTCCGTGCCGCTGGTGTAGGTCATCTGACAGGGTTCGTAAATATGCAGCACCGCATCCGGTTCGGCAGTCGGAAAAGGCTGATACCACGAATCGAAATCCATGAAGCGATCGCTGACCGGGGCTTTTCCCGCGCCCTGACAGGACCAGATTAGATGTTTGACAGTCGGGATGCTGTCTAAAATATCCGCCGCCAGGGGGTAGAGCGCATCTTCGACAATGAACACCGTGCTTTCGGAATGGTTGAGGCAATACGCGATGTCTTTACCGCGCAGCAGGTAGTTGACGGCCAGATAGACAGCTCCGATCTTGCAGCATCCCAGCCATGTCAATACATGATGCGCCGTGTTGTGCGCCAGGATGGCGACGCGGTCATATTTCCGGACGCCGAGGCTGGACAGCGCATTGGCGACGCGGTTGGCTTCATCTTCCAGTTCTGCGTAGGTGAGATGAATGTCGCCGAAGATCAGCGCCTTTTTGTCGGGATAGTGATAGCGGTTCCGCCGGATCATATCGGCGATGACCCAGCGATTCACCCGGTTGTACCGGTTCATCAGAAATTCGATGTTTTCCTGATTGATTGCCGTGTAATGCGCCATTGCTTCCGGAGTCAGGGGGGGGCTGTCAGACATGGTCACCTCCATTGGATAGTGGGTTATTCAAAAAAATCAAAGTCCGAAATATACCCGAATGTGTGATTCAAGCATTCGGTTGAGAAACAGAAGCGGACAGCGTTGTTATGGATGGTCCATCAGCCATACGGCCTTATCGAGAGCCAGAAATGCCTGTTGGACCACTGTGTTTCCGTTTTCGACGCTGTCAACGACAAGCCTTGAACTGGAACATAAGCGAAGCGCGCTGCAAGCGACCGGCTGGCCCAGATTGCAGCGAAAGGATGCGATGTCGTGCGCCGATCCCCTGGACATATCTTCACTCAACAGGGCGTGAATGCGTTTAGCCTCTTCCAGGCAGAGAAAACCGCCATCTTGCGTCTTCAGGCGGAAGGGAAAGATTGTCTGCACGGTATCCCAGCCGGGATGCAGCCTGATGAGTCTGGGAACGGGCAAGGGCTCGAGGCGGGCATCTTCTGCGAGCCTCTTCTGGACGATGTCCGCAAAGTGCGAAAGAAAATTTTCCACCGCGGCTTCAGAAACGGCGGCGAATGCCCTGAGTTCGGCAAGCGCCGCTTCCCA
>JAJYBO010000303.1 GCA_021778975.1 Deltaproteobacteria bacterium | reverse complement strand
CGAGCTGTCCATCTGTTTCGCTCATGATGAAACCGCCGTCAAAAAGCACTGCGCCAATATCCTCAAATGCGCGGATATGATCCGTGACCTGAATTACAAAATCCTGAAAATCGGGAAAAGCTGCAACTTACAGACGGAACTTGTCGATCTGACCGGGCTGATAGACCGTTGTACGGACACGTTCAAAGATTTATTTGAAATCAGTCATGTCCTCGTTGAAAAGCAGTACAACGTCTCTTCCGTAAGCATTCGATGCAATGCATTCGGGCTGGAACAGGTTTTCAACAACCTGATTACCAATGCGCTGGATGCCATGGCCGATGCGGCCTTCAAACAAATTTCCATCACGGTGACACGTCATCCGGATGCCGAAATGGTTTCCGTCTGGATCACCGATACCGGATCGGGAATATCGGACGAGGTTCTTCCCCGTATTTTTTTACCGAATTTCACCACGAAACATAATGGAAACGGCCTGGGTCTGGCTATTTGCAAACACATTGTCGAACTTCACAAAGGCGACATCGAGATTATAAGCCGTCAGGGCTTCGGCGCTTCATTCGGGATACACCTCCCGCTGGAAATTGTTTCTTGAAACAGCACCATTCACCATCACCATGGACTCTGGAGGTACAACTCATGTTATTTGCGAATAAATCCATAGGAATGAAACTGAGACTCGGATTCTGTTTGGTATTGATTCCTCTCGTTTTAGTAGCCATCGTCGGGCTGATGGGTATTGGGAATATGTATTCCAATCTGGAAAATGTCCTCACAAACGCCAATGTAAAAGTCGCTCTGGCCAATGAGATGGGTAATGATGTCAACGTGATCGCCAGAGCCGTTCGCAATACAGTACTCAGTAACGATGGAAATGAAAATTTGGCGGAAAAGCAACGAATTGACTCAGCCCGTATTCGATTGAAAGAGGCATGTGTTAAACTGTCACGCATGGTTAGAACCGAACAGGGCAAAATCATTTTACTCAAAATCAATGAAATGGAGGCTCAGGTCACCCCACTGATTGACAGGGTGGTAGAACTTGGTCTGGCCAACAAAACCGCCGAGGCGACACATATACTCATGACGGAGGTCAGACTCCCACAAAAAAAAATGATTGAAAGTATTGATGCGCTCATCAAATACCAGGGGGAAATTCTGAAAAAGACGGGCGAGGCGGCGGAACATTCCTACATTGTCAACCGGATGCTGATGATTGCAATCAGTCTTATCGCTCTGGCGCTGGGGGCGCTGATATCATTTTTCCTGACAAAAAATATCAGCGGGCCCCTCCTTCAGATATCCTCCGGCATGGATGAAAGCGCTGAACAGGTGGCGTCCGCATCCAGGCAGTTAGCCTCATCGAGTCAGTCCCTGGCGGAAGGCGCTTCCGAACAGGCGGCCACCATAGAAGAAACCGCATCGAGCCTTGAAGAGATATCGTCCATGGTAAAGCAGAATTCCTGTAATGCGGTTCAGGCGGATAATCTTATGAAAAACGCCAACCGCATCGTGACACAGGCGAAAACATCCATGAACCAGTTAACCCGCTCCATGTCGGATATCACGGAAGCCAGCGAAGAAACCTCCAAAATCATCAAAACGATTGATGAAATCGCTTTTCAAACCAATTTGCTGGCACTCAACGCGGCGGTGGAAGCCGCGCGGGCGGGGGAAGCCGGCGCCGGTTTTGCGGTGGTTGCCGATGAGGTGAGAAATCTGGCGCTGAGAGCCGCTGACGCCGCCAAAAGTACGGCCCGCCTGATTGAAGGCACGGTGACAAAAATCAGAGAAGGGGCGCATATTGTCTCTCAAACATCCATGGATTTTTCAGAAGTGGCTCAACACACAGCCCAGGTCGGTGAACTGGTGGCGGAAATCACGGCCGCTTCCAGCGAACAGGCCCAGGCCATCGAACAGGTAAACAAAGCTGTCGCCGAAATGGACAAGGTCACACAGCAGAACGCCGCCAGCGCGGAAGAAAACGCCGGCGCTTCCGAGGAAATGAACGGCCAGGCAGAACAAATGCGGGATTGTGTCGGAGAACTGGTTGGCATGGTATCCGGAAACGGACATCACCACCGCACGCTATATCACCAGCCCGTGAAACAAACGCAAATTCCGGAATATTCCGTTATAGCGCTTGAAAAATCGCCGGCGTCCCGCTATCTCAACTGACTTCATACATAACTTTCACAATGCAGCAATCCCCAGCAACGCCAGACGGAGATAACGGATTGGTTTTTTCAGTCAATCGGTAATTACCTGCAGAAAATCTACCCGGTTGAAATCCGGCAGGCAGGAACAGTCTCCCGTATCCGCCCTGCCCCGTAAGGCCATGTGCGTTTACAAAATCGTCCGTATTGCTAATTTTCACTTTTTATGCCTATAGTTGATCGTCATTTTTTATGATAGCAGCATATCGGCACCGAAAAGACACTCTCTCAAGATCAAGGCGATTCCATCCGGACGATGATCAATCCCTTTCGAAACCGCATTGTGGCAGACCCGTGGCGTCCCAGCGAAATCGACGTCACGGAAATTCACTCCAACGCTTTCAGCCTCTGCTGTGACGCGCT
>JAJYBO010000302.1 GCA_021778975.1 Deltaproteobacteria bacterium | reverse complement strand
ATTATATCCGTAGAATGCGATGATCCCAAGAGGATATCCCTGAAAGCCCTTTTGCGCCAGGCGTTCCAGGCCCTTCATCAGATGTGCTGGCGTTGGTTCCATAACGTTACCTCCTGCGTTCCGTAAAGAGACGAATTGTGTTAAGCAAATTCTCCGCGCCGGAATTTGGATGTCGTTTCCTGTATGATGCGTTGCAGTTCCGAACACGGAACGGGCTTGCGAACCACGCCGTCCACACCACAACGCGACAGTTCATCCGGATCCAGTTTTTCATTCAAGCCGGTATAAAGCAAAAACGGAATCTTCAGTCTTGCCGCACGGTCAGCATGGTCTTTGGCGGCTTTGCCAAGTTGGAGGCCGTTCATACCGTCCATGCTGAGATCGCACAAAACGACGTCGTAATTTTCGCCGCATATTTCCTGCAAGCCTTTTTCAGCCGTATTGGCGGTCGTCAGTTCCACACATGTGTCCTCGAAGTACAGCGCCATCATTTTCAAGATATTTTTTTCGTCATCAATGATTAGAAACTTGATTTTGGTTTGTTCCAAATCCGGGCGGATCGGCTGAAGGTTTTTTTCGGTTTTGGCCTGCGCACTGGCTCTGGGCAATATGATGGTGAATGTGGTTCCCTGACCGGGAGCGCTTTTAACAGTCATTTCCCCATGGTGTTTTTTAATGATGCCATAACTCGAAGACAGTCCCAGCCCGCTGCTTTGCAACCCCTTGGTGGTAAAAAACGGCTGAAAGAGACGTTGCAGATTTTCTTCAGAGATGCCACCCCCCGTATCCGTAACCGAAAGATGCACCATCCCATTGACCGTACAGGATGTGATGGACAGGGTTCCGCCATCGGGCATGGCTTCCAGAGCGTTCTTGATGACATTGACCAGCACTTCGTACAGCTCCGACGGATTGCCCTCGATCAAGGCATCCAGGGGGCGGGTGAAGTTCATATGATATTTATGCAGATCAATCGGATTGGCCCACAGAGGACGGGTCAGTTGGACAGCTTCGGATATCAGCTCGCCGATGTCGAATACCTTGGTTTCATCAATGTCATCGGTTTTTGCCAGGGTAAAGTCCTTGATGCGGCGAACGATGTCCGCACCCCGATGACATGCGTCAATAAGGGTCAGAAGCGCATCCCGGCTTTTCCGGATTTCGCCGGTCCCCAGTTTTGCCAGTGCGGTTTCACCGGCGCCCAGCATCATCTGCAGCAGGTTGTTGAAATTGTGGGCCACGCCAGCAGCCATCTCACCGACCGCGGACAACCTTTCGTTTCGAATCAACGCTTCTTCCATCCGCTTTCGGGCGCTGATGTCCCGTGCGACGCTGAGAATGGCCGGTTTGTGCTGAAACTCGATGAGCCGGGAATGAAACTCGAACGGGATAACCTCGCCCGTACGGGTAAGCGCTTCAAGTTCACACTGAACGGCTTCACCGGAGCGAACCTGATTCCCAATGCGACCCAGCAATCCGTACTGGGACGGACGAACAATGTCACGAAAAGAGAGCTGCATCAGCTCATTGCGATCGTATTTCAGCCGTTCACACGCCACATCGTTGGCTTCCAGGAAATTCCCCTGGGAATGGCAGATAAACACCGGATCGGTCACATTCTGAAAAAGTTCTTTGTAGCGGAGCAGCGTCTCTATTTTTTTGCGTTCGGTAATGTCTCTTACCAATGCGACAAAATATTTGTCTCCCTGAATATCCACCACCGTTCCGGTCACCTCTGCATCCACCAGCGAGCCTGATTTGGTCGCATATTGTCTTTCCAGTATGCGGACAAACCCATTTTCCAATGCCTTGCGGATGTTATCCTCCACCCCCACGGTCATGGGGCAAAGGATATCCTCGACGCTCATGCCAAGAAGCTCCTGACGTGAATAACCGAGCCATTCGGTGGTGAAGGGATTGCAATCCGTGATGCGACGGGTCTGAACGTCAAACATGTAGATGGCTTCCGGAGCGCTCTCGATGATGGACCTGAAATTGGCTTCAGATTTGCTCACTTTGTCTAGTGCCTGGGTAAATTCGGCGGAGGCTTCTTTGAGCAGATTGGTCAGAATGTCCGATTTGCGTTCGGCCTGTTCCAGCAAATCTTCGAGTTCGCGGATTCGTTGTGTCAGGGCATGTTCTGAAGTCATCACTCAGATTCCTATCACGCTCAGAGTGAGGCTTTCATTGTGCAGGCAATTGACAGGCGGAGACCCCATGGGGCAAAATTCACCATAGGAATAAAAACCGACAATGGGGATATCGGGACCGAATTCCGTGCGAATCCGAGAGATTTCCTCTGTAGTTCTCGGCCCCAGAACAATTCTGCGAGCCATGCACGAATAACAGAAAATGATCCCCGGCTTTCTGCCGCCGATGGCCGACTTCACATCCCTGGCCGCCAAAGCGGCGGCATCCAGAATGGACGATTTGTCGCCACATGTCAGGTTGACCATCGCGCCTTCGGGGATCTCTCCGGCAAACGTTATCGAACGATCGTTATGATTTACCGACATACTGGCGCGCAGCACATAGGATTCATGGGCGTTTGCCTCCATCCGCCCCCTGACGAAGCCCAAAGGATATTCCACGCCTATAACCGGCAATTTTCTCGCGTGAGGTCCCAGGAAACGTTCATAGACATCCAGAGCCGGC
>JAJYBO010000078.1 GCA_021778975.1 Deltaproteobacteria bacterium | reverse complement strand
TGCGTTGCGCTGCATCCTTCGTCGTTGCGGCGTACCATAAGTACGCCTCACTCCTCAGGATTTGCGCGCCTTGCCTGCGAACTTTTTACAAAGCCGTCCGAAATTCGACTTTTTACGAGGGCATCAACCTTGATTCCCCACGGTAATTCTCTCCATGCAACCATCTGGTATTGCATCAGTGTTCCAATAGCATAACCAACCGTTTTCTTATCATAAACCATGTTGAACAGAATTGCCGTGTACTGCATGACGTTTGATCTTGACATTTATCGGGTTGTAAGGATATTTTATAAGGCTCGAAAAAGTTGAAAAAGGATTCTTTTCGAGCGTTTTTTGCCCTTGCTCTGATGGAGCAAAATCACCTGTCAGGGCTTAACATCCATAAGGAGGTTGTATGAAACGGTACGAAACCATTGTCATTGTAGATCCCGACGTTTCAGAGGATGATCGGAATGCGTTTTGCGGAAAACTACTCGATATTATTTCGCAATTGAATGGCGCCATCATCGAACGCGAAGATTGGGGGGTCAAAAAACTCGCCTACGATATCCGCAAAAAAGTCAGAGGATATTATGTCCGCCTCGATTATTGCGGCTCAGGGACCGTTGTGGATGAAATCGAGCGGTTCTCTCGGATCAGCGACTGCTGTCTGAAGTACATGACCATTTTGCTGGCAGGTAAGGCCGATCCCGAAAAGATCAAGGAAGAAATCGCCGCCGCCAAAATTCAATCCACCCAGCCAGCGGAAGATAGCAATGCCGACACATCGGAATTGTCCAGCGATGAAGACACCGATATGCCGTCGGAAAACGAGGAGGAGGAATAACCCATGTCATTCAACAGCTCAAACAAACATAAAACCACAACCCGCAAAAAACGGGTCTTTCATCGCCGCAAAGTCTGCCGCTTCTGCGCGGACGCCAGCATTGTCATTGACTATAAAGATTCAAAATCACTGCGTTATTTCACAACGGAACGCGGCAAGATCATTCCGAGGCGAATCTCCGGAACCTGCGCCAAACATCAGCGTCTTCTGACTGAAGCCATCAAACGCGCCCGCACCATTGCACTGCTGCCGTTCGTCGGCTCAATGGACGCATAGCCAACAGCGACTGGCCTTATCGCCATCATTTCAGGAAAACGATTCAGTGTTTTTATCGGTAAACGGGGCTGCATGGAAAGACATCATACGAGGGAGTATCGTAACCACCCTTGTGTTTATGCTGGCCGTGTACATTCCCATATTGGGGTTCATCGGGCTGCTGGTTTTACCGCTGCCGGTCTGTTACTATCGTTATAAGCTGGACAAAAACGCCGCGGGGGTCATGATGGCGCTTTCCTTCGCTGTCATGACGATCGTGATGGGAGAAATATCCTTCGATCTGGCGTTTTTTGCCGGACTGTTAGTGCTGGGGTTTATCCTTGGCGACGCTATGGCAAAGGGGTTGTCCGTCGAAAGAACGATTTTATATCCCAGCGCCGCGGTGATAGGCGCTGGCATCATGTTGTTGTTTATTTTCAGTGTTCACAGCCATACGGATTTCGGCGCTCTCATCCGCCTGTACGTCAAGCAAAACTTGCAGATGACGGCGGATTTATACCGACAGATGGGAATGCCCGAAAAAACCATTCAGACACTGTCTCAATCCATGCAGGCCATCCAGGATACCATAGCCCGGATCATTCCGGGGATTGTCGTGATGTCCGTTTTGTTCATCACCTGGATCAACCTGCTGCTGGCAAGATCGCTGGTCCGATTCAGAGGGATGCCATGCCCGGATATCGGCGATCTAACCCTCTGGAAATCGCCGGAAGTTCTCGTGTGGGGCGCTATTGCCGGAGGCTGTCTGCTGATGATGCCGGTTCCGTTTTTAAAAATCACGGGGCTTAATATCATCCTGATTCTAATCATGATATATTTTTTTCATGGAATCTCGGTGGTATCCTTTTACTTTGAAAAGAAGAATCTGCCGCGATTCGTCAAAATCATTCTTTACGGGCTTATCGGAATACAGCAGGTATTCTCGATCATCGTGGTCGGGCTGGGTTTTTTCGATATGTGGCTCGATTTCAGAAAGATCAAACAAACCAAAAGCTGAAAAGCCGAATATTTTACAACGCCGCCGGCTTTCCATATAGAATTATCGGAGGATATCATGAAAGTCATTTTAGCTGAAACCATCGAATCTCTGGGTATCATTGGCAGCGAAGTCAAAGTTGCCGATGGATATGCGCGCAATTATCTCCTGCCCCAGAAAAAGGCTGTTATCGCCAATTTGCAAAATCGCAAACTTTTTGAACAGCAGAAGGCCAGAGTTGATCTTCAAATCGCCAAAGAAAAAGGGCTTGCAGAAGAAATGGCCAAACGGCTGGAAGGAGTTGTCTGCACCATCGCCGCCAAGGTCAGTGAGGAAAACCGTCTTTATGGCTCCGTAACGCCTCGTGATATCATTGACGCCCTGGCCGGCATGGGAATTGTCGTTGAAAAGAAAATGCTCCTCTTGCAGGAACCCATCAAAACACTCGGCAGTTATCAGGTACCCATTCGCGTTTACAAAGACGTCGAGCCTGAAATTACCGTCGAAATCATCTCCGAATAAGCGATGTCTCACCACGTCAGGGAGCTGCTAACATAGCCGCTCCCTGATTTTTTTACGTCCCTGGTTGCAGGGCGACAGGCTGTTTTCAATGAAACCTCAAGCATCGCAGGATCCTTTCCTTCATCATCTTCCGCCCCACAGCATCGAAGCCGAAGAAGCCATTATCAGCGCCATCCTTCACGATAACAGCACCCTGCTGGATATAGTAGAGATACTGTCTTCCGATGATTTTTACCGTTCGGCGCACCAAAAAATCTATGCTGCCATGACGGAGCTTTTCGGTAAAACAGAACCGGTGGACATTATCACTGTCACCAATCTGCTGAAAACCAAAGGGCAGTTGGAGTCCATCGGCGGCGCGTCCGCCATTGTGCAACTCATGGATTCCATTCCCGTAGCCGTCAACGCCGTCCATTACGCCAAAATCATTCACGACAAGGGAAGTCTGAGACAACTCATCGAGAAAGCCAATCGTATCGTTCAGCGGTGTTTTGAAGAACATGACGATGTGGAAGACGTCCTGGATTTTGCCGAATCTTCGGTATTCGAGATTTCGGAACATAAAATAAAGCCCGCCTTCAATCATATCGCGTCGCTCATTGAAATCAATATTGACAAACTCGAAGAACGGCAGGGCAACAAGACACTTTATACCGGCGTGCCATCCGGTTTTCACGGTATAGACCATCTGACGTCAGGATTTCAGAAATCGGATCTGGTGATTCTGGCGGCAAGACCCAGTATGGGAAAAACCGCTCTGGCGCTGAATATGGTTCGCAATGTGGCGGTCGAAAGCAACGTGCCCTGCGCGATTTTTTCACTGGAAATGTCCAAAGAACAACTCTCCATGCGAATGTTGTGCGCGGAAGCCCGCATTGATTCCGCGCGTATTCGGGACGGTTTTTTCAGCGACGAAGATTGGAAGCGTCTCACCCACGCCGCAAGCACATTATCGCAGGCGCCCATTTATATTGACGATATTTCCAATATCACCGCCATGACCATCCGCGCGAAGGCCAGACGGCTCAAGATGGAAAAGAACCTGGGGTTGATCGTCATAGACTATCTCCAACTCATGAAAAGCTCCATATCCAGCGAGCGCCGAGATCTGGAAATAGCGGAAATATCTCGATCTCTCAAATCCCTGGCCAGAGAACTGGATCTGCCGATCATCGCCCTGTCCCAGCTCAATCGAAAACTGGAGGAACGCAGCGACAAACATCCCCAGTTGTCCGATTTGCGAGAGTCCGGGGCGCTTGAACAGGATGCCGATATGGTTATGTTTATCTATCGGGATGAGGTATATAATAAGGACGAGAGCAATCCCAATCGGGGCAAGGCGGAAATTATCCTGGCCAAACACCGAAACGGCCCAACCGGCATGGCCGCGCTCACATTTTTGAATTCCTACACACGGTTTGAAAATATGGCGCAGGAAACGCCCCCGATCCCCCAATAACACATCTGAAATTCGACTTTTCACAAAAGCATCAGGAATAGTTTATCCTATCTTCTGGAAATGATCGGCATATATGAAAAAAATCTTTGGCAACATTTCAGGACTCAGGGCGCCCCAAATCGCACGGCTTGAAAACCTGTACGATCAGCGGACACCACCAGAATATCTGATTTCAGACGACATGGCGAATGCCATGTGCCAGCTTTCAGCCGAAATTCGGCGTCAGATCGGCGTTCTGGTGAACCGCGGGGGCAAGGTGACATCTGTGATTGTCGGAGACTATCACGGCCTCGTGCTTCCCGATACCCGTGAGTACCGGATATTCCCAGGACGGCTAAAAGGGATTCGCTGCATTCATACCCATCTGAAATCGGAACCCCTGTCGAATGACGACCTGACCGACCTGTCACTGCTTCGGCTGGACACGATGGCCGCACTGACCCTTACCCCGGAAGGCGCGCCTCACGAAGTATTCGCCGCTCACATTCTGCCCTCCGGCCACACCACTTATCAGATTTTACCGCCCTTCCCCGCGAATCACCTGGACACGGGCTGCCTGGAACACATACTGGCCATTGAATCGGAACTTGGACGATTCACGGTCGCGGTTGACGCCGCGTCATCGAAAGAAAGAGTGCTTTTGGTCAGCGTATCGCATCAGTCCCGCCAGCAGGGCGCCGACTCCATGAAGGAACTCGAAGAACTCGCCATTTCCAGTGGTCTTCATGTTGTGGGCGCCATTTTTCAGCACCGCCGCCAGATGGACGCTCGATTTTTGACGGGATCGGGAAAACTGCAAGAAATTACCCTGACGGCCATTGAAAAAGGCGCGACGCTCATTATTTTCGATCAGGAGCTGAACCCATCGCAAATCCGATCCATCACCGATCAGACCGATCTTAAAATCATTGATCGCACCCAACTGATTCTGGATATTTTTGCGCAGCGGGCGCAGTCTCGGGAAGGCAAACTCCAGGTGGAACTGGCGCAACTGAAATATCTTTTGCCCCGACTCGTTGTCAAAAACACGGCCATGTCGCGGCTGACCGGCGGCATCGGCGGCAGAGGTCCCGGAGAAACCAGACTGGAAATCAATAGACGCCGTGCGCGGGAGCGGATACTGCGGCTTGAGAAATCGTTAGAGCAGGTAGCGCTGCAACGCAGACAACAAAAAGCGAGACGCCGACGCCAGGGGCTTCCGGTCATCTCGATTATCGGATATACCAACGCCGGCAAGTCCACCCTGCTCAACACCCTGACGCACAGCCAGGTTCTGGCGGAACAGCGTTTGTTCGCCACACTGGATCCATCCAGCCGGCGCCTTCGCTTTCCCAGGGATGTGGATGTCATCATTACCGATACGGTTGGATTCATTCGGGATCTCCCGAAAGATCTCCAGGTGGCGTTTCGGGCGACACTGGAGGAACTGGAAAGCGCCGATTTGCTGCTCCATGTCATTGACATCAGCACCCCCCAATGCGAGGCACACATACAATCGGTAGAAACCATACTGGAGGATCTGGGGCTGCACCACATCCCGGTGCTGCGGGTACTCAACAAAATGGATGCCGTATCCGCGGAAGATATGCAAATTTCGGTGAACCGGTATGGCGGCATTCCCGTTTGCGCACAGGACAACGCTTCATTGTCGCCGCTGGTGGAGGCCATGTCAGAAATTGTTTCTCGTCAATAGCCGTACAAAAAATATTGACTTCTCTCTGAAAGGGGAATATGCGAAGATATCATGAATTTTGAACGTATCAAAGCAGTTGGAACAGGCGCTGCTTATAAGGCGGGCGAGGTGCTGCGCTCCTGGTTGGGCAATATTGCCGCGCCGCATCACAAAGGTGTCATAGATCTGGTGACCGAAGCGGATATCGCCTCTGAACGCATTGTTATCGAAACCATTCACAAGGCGTTTCCGGATCACGCCATTCTGGCGGAAGAAAGCGGCGGCAATGGTAAAAACTCAGGATGCCGATGGATTATCGATCCGCTGGATGGCACCACCAACTTTACGCATCAACTGGGGATGTTCGCTGTATCCATCGCGTTCGAACGGGAGGGCGTCATCGAGGTGGGGGTTGTCTTGAACCCTGTCAGCGGAGAGCTGTTCACGGCGGTCCGAAATGAGGGCGCCTGTCTCAACGGCAGACCCATTCGGGTTTCCCAGGCTCAAAACGTGTTAGACAGCCTTCTTGTCACAGGATTCCCATATAATTTTAAAGAGGTGAGCGACGAGGTCATGCCGCGTTTTTTAGCCTGCCAGAGAGCCTCACAAGGCGTGCGCCGTCTGGGATCCGCATCGCTCGATCTGTGTTTTGTCGCGTGCGGCCGTTTTGACGGCTTCTGGGAACAAAACCTGAAACCCTGGGATACAGCCGCCGGTTTTCGGATCGCCTTAGAGGCCGGCGCGTGTGTTACCGATTTTTCGAATACGGCATTTTCCATTTTCGGATCGGAACTTCTTGCAACCAATGGTCATATTCATACGGAAATGCTCGATCTGTTAAACCGGCATAAACAAGAGAATGCCATTTCACATTAGGGGATTTTTCATGAAAAGAAAAAAGGTATTGGCCTCCGCAAAAGCGGAGAAGGCAACGGCGGAAAAAGAGGCGCAGCCCCATCATGACTTTCTGGATGCACTGTCCGGAGACTTCATGGGGTGTATGGAAGAATTCAACGTAGCCGACCGAATGTGCAAAAAACACTGCGCGCTCAGCCTGCGTTGCGCTGTCGAAAGCCAGCATCATATTCGGTCCGAAATTCTGGAAGAAATGTTTTACGCCAGAATGGTTTCCGATAAACTGCAATAAATAAGGCGATGATGCAAAATCAGATCGGATGACAGGCTGGAAATCCGGCCTGTTCGTTACCGATTTTTTGCATATCGCCATTCTCTTTCTTTATCAGCAAACATTTTCCTCGAGTTTTTGGCAAATATTGTCTATCTGCTTCTGAAGCGCCACACTCTCCCGGACGCCTTTTTCAACGGCGTTGATGGAGTGCAGTACCGTGGCATGATAGCGGTTAAAGCTCTTACCGATGGCCTGAAGCGGCGAATCCGTATATCGCCTCGAAAGATAGATGGCGATCTGACGGGGTCTGACCACCGCCTGCCGGCGGGACGCGGATATGATATCCTGATGGGAAATACGAAATTCCTGACACACCAGCTTTTTGATAACATCCACCGTAATCTGCTTTCGTTGACGAACGATATTTCTAATGACGCTCTCCGCCAGATTCATGTTCACAGGCATTCCCAGCAGAGACGATTTGGCGGTAACCCCGATCAAACCGCTTTCCAGTTGTCGCACGTTCTCTGTCAATTCACTGGCCAGATACTGGGTGACCTCATTCGGCATCTGAATACCGGATCCCGCCGCTTTCTTTTGAAGAATTCGCATACGGGTTCTGAAATTGGGGGGATCAATGGCGGAGATGAGTCCTCCAGAAAGCCTTGACCGAAGTTTGTCGTTGAGCCTGGGGATTTCTCCGGGAAGATAGCAACTGGAAAAGATGATTTTCTTACCCGCATCGTAGAGCGTATCCAGCGTCATGGCCAGTTCGACCTGAGTGCGTTCTTTGCCGCTCAGATAATGAACGTCGTCTAACAACAGCACATTGCAGCCGGAACGGTATTTTCTCTTGAAGTCACCAATGGTGTCATGCTGAAGCGCTGCAACCATTTCGTTTGAAAAATCCTCCGCCGTAATATAATATACTTTTTCCGACGGATTTTCGGATAAGATATAATTGCCGACCGCCTGTGTCAGATGGCTTTTTCCCATGCCGGTTTTGGATAACAGAAAAAGAGAATGCTGCTGCTTCTTTTTGCCAGACGCCAGCGCCAGCGATGCGGAATAGGCAAAATCGTTGTTGCCGCCTACAACAAACTGGTCAAACGTATAGTCTCTTCTCAAAAACCTTCCGCTGGAGGGCTGGGCTTCAGCCTGAGGAAACAGCGGTTTCTGATAACTGATTTCCGGATGGCTCTGACTGGCGGTATTCTGGTCAGCCACCTCCAGAACCACCTGACAGGGTTTTCCCAATGCCTCCTGTATTTCCGAGACGATCAGATTGCCATAATGCTCCTGAACCCGTTTTTTCGAAAAAAGATTGGGACATGACAACACCAGAACGTTATCATCTGCCCTTTTGAACACCACGGGTTCAATCCACATGCGATAGCTGTGACCGGGGATGCGATTTTTGATAAGCGTCTTGGTTGTATTCCAGATAGATTCCATAGATATTGAGGCTCTTGGACAAGATAGGGGTTGAGGGTGCAGTGATTGCCAGTTACCAGATATACGGCATTTTTACCGATTTATGTAGAGTTTCATGTTCATGCAGGGGCTGTTTTACCCAACCTTTCCCCAACAGTCAATCATCGAATCGGCTGTTTTTAAACAGCCAGACAAAAAATTGTGAACATATATTATAATATTGAATATATTAGATAAAAATTAACAATAAAATACAACTGCCCTAATATACAGCTTTTTAAAATCTCTATTTTTTATCAACGATTTGAGGCAGATTTCAGGTTATCAACAAGTTATCAACAATTTCTGAAATCTCATGAATCTTCGAATATCTTCTGTTTTCGCCGAATATCGGTTAAAATTGCCGATTATATTGTTCAGGTTGAAAATTCGGCTATTAAGTTTTGGAAATTCATGGTGAAACGGCTTGACGCCCTATACCGAATATTTTAATTATGCCCATGAAGTTCAGACTTGTGATTGTGGATGATGAACCGGACATGCTCGCCCTTTTAAAACGCTCTGTCCGGTTGCATATGGAATGTGACATCGAAACCGTTTCGAGCGCGGCCGCAGCGCTGGAGCTGTTCCAACAAGAGAGTTTCGATCTTGCGCTGGTGGATATCCGAATGCCCGGTATGGACGGCATTCAACTTCTCGAACAATTGCGGCGTCAGGATCCCTGGCTCACCGTCATAATGATGACGGCGTACGGCGTCATCGAAGTTGCGGTGGAATCCATCAAAAAAGGCGCATATGATTTCATCACCAAGCCTTTCGAGCAGGATGATCTCATACGCGTGCTTCAAAAGGGTGTCGAGCGCAGCCGCCTGCTTCGCGAAAACCGCCAGCTTCGGCAACGCATTCAAAAGGAAGAATCATTTCACGATCTGGTGGGCGTCAGTCCTGCCATGCAGAATGTGTATGACACCATCCAGATGATTTCCAAAACCGACGTAACGGTTCTGATTACCGGAGAATCCGGCACCGGAAAAAACCTGGCCGCCAGAGCCATTCACGCGCTCAGTTCACGCAGCGCCAGCGCCTATGTACATGTCAATTGCCCGACGGTGCCGGAAAACATTCTGGAAAGTGAGTTGTTCGGATATCAGAAAGGCGCTTTCACCCATGCCACTCACGATAAAAAAGGATTGTTCGGAGCCGCGGAGGGCGGCACTATCTGTTTGGATGAAATTGGAGAGATTCCTCTTTCTGTTCAGACCAAACTGCTTCAAGTGTTGGAAGACAAGCAGATCAAGCCCCTCGGACAGACCCGTTCCGTTCAGGTGGATGTCCGTGTGATCGCATCCACCAATCAGGATCTGAAAGCGAAACTGATTTCTCGAGAATTTCGAGAAGACCTGTATTACCGTCTGAATGTGATCAACCTGCATATGCCGGCGCTTCGGGAGCGCCAGGAAGACATTCCCCTCCTGATTCAGCATTTTGTCAAACATTTTTCCGCGCTCTATGACAAATCATTAAAGGGAATCTCCGAAGATTTTTTGCGAAAACTGACCCTTCGGCGCTGGCCCGGAAACGTTCGGGAACTGGCCAATACCATTCAGCGGGCGGTGGTGATGTCGTCCGGAGAAATACTGAGCGCCGATGTTTCCGAAGACGGCGCTCCGATGGTATCTGGTGAATTTCAGGACAGTTCTCTGTATTCACTTCCATACCACCAGGCCAAGCATCAGGTTTTAAGTTCATTTACAACCCGTTATCTTCGCCAGCTCCTTGAGCGTTCAGAGGGGAATGTTACCCGCGCGGCGCTTGACTGCGGGCTTGAACGCCAATCCCTGCAACAGATCATGAAAAAATACGGAGTACGCTCGGATGAATACAAATGATCCCACAGCTACCTGTTTGCACCTCGACACGTTCGTTGACCTGATGCTCCGTTGTTGCATCGCGTTGTTTTTGGTGGCGGCGCCGAAATGTTACGCCCTCACACTTTCAGACGCCGAAAAAGACTATCTGCGTCAGCACAACACCATCGTCTTTGTCAGCCAGAGCCAGTATCCGCCATTTGAATTTCTGGACGCCAATGGCCAGCATGAAGGCATGATGCTCGATGTCGTGCGCTGGATAGCCGTTGAAGCAGGGTTTAAGCCGGTGCTGATCAATATGACGTTTCAGCAGGCGCAGCAGGCTGTTCTATCCGGCAGGGCGGATATTCTCACCAGCCTTTTCTACAGCGACAACCGCAGCAAACAGTTTGCATTCACCGACCCTCTTTTTGACGTCCCGGCCTCCATCTTCGTGAAGGCGGAACGCACAGACATCAAAGATATCCATGACCTGAACGGCAAGATCATCGCCATCCAGCAGGGAGATTACGCCAAAGAGTTTCTCGACTCCCGAAACATACATTTTCAGGCGCTGAATACCGGCAACTTCTCGGAAGCCGTGAACGGGGTCGTCGCAGGCAAGGCGGATGCCGTCATCGGCGATGACCCTATCGTTCTGTATGATATTTTCAGCAATCGGCTGACGGATAAAATCAAAAAAATCGGCGAACCGCTCTATGTCGGCCAAAACTGCATGGCGTCCGATACAAATCATGCGGTTCTCATTGACATTCTAAACAAGGGAATTCATAAAGCCAGAGCCTCCGGAATATTGAACAAGATCTGCCAAAAATGGCTGGGAAAAGGTTATGGCCGCACGCCATCCCTTTGGGAGCGTCATTTCTGGTTACTGTCCACGGCGGTTTGTGGCGCTTTGATTCTGTTGCTGGGCGCCTGGATATGGAATGTCCGGCTTCGCTCGCTCGTTCGAAAGAAAACGGAAGATTTACTGCAGCGAGAAAAGTCCTTGAAAGACAGCGAAGAAAAATTTCGATCCATCTATGACAATTCGCTGGATGGTATTTTATTCACGGTTCCGGACGGCAGCATCCTTTCCGCCAACCCGGCCGCCTGTCAGATG
>JAJYBO010000077.1 GCA_021778975.1 Deltaproteobacteria bacterium | reverse complement strand
TGGAGGGCGACCATGCAACCGATCGAACAATTTTGTTGTCAGAATAAGGAATGCGAAGATCACGGTATTCGTGGTAAGGGCAACCTTAGTTTCCGGGGTTGGAGTGGACGAGAGAAACGTATTCGGGTGATCTTTTGCTGCACGTGCAGGGAGCGCTTTTCTGAACGCACGGGAACGGTGCTGGAACAAAGCCGGTTGAGCAAGGAGAAATCCATATCCATTTTAGTTACAACTTCTGTTGGCCTGTTCGGACACTCCGCCAAAAGGATATTGAAAGTGATTGGCACAACCGAACACCGGCAATGGCAGCAGGCCTCGCTGATCACATATGGTCTCTGGAAGAATGGCTCTGCTATCCTGTCCCGGCTGGTTAGCCAAATTCAGACACCACCCGTTTCTGATTGACATCGGATAAATTTCGTGTTGACACCAATAATTGGTTCTGATACGCAAAAAATGCCGTCGAAAGACGATGCATGCCTGGATGATTTCAGAGTCTGCATGCCATAACCCCATTGTGTGATACGCAGGTTCTTCTCTATTTGGGAGGACGATATCCCCATGCACCCCCTGACATTCATTCTGATTCTCCTGCCGTTTGTCGCGGCGGCCTGCTGCTTCTGGACGGTATCCGAGCGGCTCCGGTCTTATATTGTTTTGACGACCGGCGGTACTCTAATGGCAAGCGCGCTGCTCCTGACCTTCCGAGCGCCTTTCGCATTTTCCCCTGAACCCGTTTGGGGCCTTGATGTGCATGACGCCGTCAAAATTCCGGATTTTCTCCTGACGGCCCTGATTCTGTATTACGGCTTCAGACGCCGGAGCTTTGCGGTCATTGTTCCGACCGCCGTGCAGATCGTTTTGATGCTCTGGTTCGAGGGCTTCATGATCGAAGCGCCGTCGGTCCAGGCGTTTTATTGCGACAACCTTTCGCTCATCATGGTGCTGATCATCTCTATCGTAGGGTCGCTCATCTGCTTTCAGGCCTTTGCCTACATGAAAATCCATGAGACGCATCGACATTTGCCGGAATCACGGCAACCCCGGTTTTTCGGCGTCATGATGTTTTTTCTGGGGGCCATGAACGGGCTGGTGCTGTCCAACGACATGAGCGTGATTCACTTTTTCTTTGAAGCCACCACGCTTTGTTCGTTTCTGCTCATCGGGCATGACGGCGATGAAACGGCCGTCCGCAATTCCGTGAGGGCGCTGTGGATGAACAGCCTGGGCGGGCTGGCGTTTACCGTCGCCATGATGATCATTTATCGGAATTTGGGGACGATCGGCCTGCAGCAGATACTTCGGACATCCCCCGGCGCCGGACTTTCTTTTCTGGCTATGGCGCTGCTATGTCTGGCGGCGTTCGTCAAGTCCGCCCAGTTTCCCATGCAAAGCTGGCTGACAGGCGCCATGGTCGCGCCGACGCCGGTATCCGCCCTGCTGCATTCCAGCACCATGGTCAAGGTTGGCGTATATCTGGCGCTGAGGCTCGCGCCGGTCATGCACGGCAGTTTTCTGAGCCATTGCATCGCCATCTACGGCGCGTTTTCCTTTCTGGCCGGCGCGGGGCTGGCAGTGGGCCAGAGCAACGGCAAAAAAGTGCTGGCGTATTCCACCATCAGCAATCTGGGGCTTATTTTCGCCTGTATCGGCATCGATACGCCGGAATCCATCACGGCGGCCGTTCTGCTCCTCCTGTTTCACGCTGTCGTCAAGGCGTTGCTGTTTCTGTGCGTCGGTACGATCGAACAGCATATTGACAGCCGGGATATCGAAGACATGCGCGGTTTGTATGCGAAAATGCCCCTGACCGCGCTGATCGCGGTGATGGGCGTCGTAATGATGATCATGCCCCCGTTCGGATTGCTGCTGGGCAAGTGGATGGCCATGGAAGCGGCATCCGCGAATATCTTTGTCATATTTCCGACGGCTGTCGGCAGCGCTCTGACCGCCATGTACTGGGCGCGCTGGGCGGGAACGCTGATGAGCGATCCGTTTGCAGGAAAATTCAAACCCGAATCACAGCCGCCGATGACCTGGGGGGTGCTGGTGTCGCTGTGCGCGGGGGCAGGGCTGCTGAGCGTTTTGTCGCCCTGGGTGTACGCGAAACTGTTCACGACCTCCATGATCCTGCATTACACGCCCCCGTATGTCCTCCATGACGGTATGCTGGAAAACGCCTGGGGCGTTTTTGCCGTTCTGCCCCTGTGCGCCGTCGCTGTTCTGGGGTTTCTTCAGTCCATAGGGGCCGTCCTCTGGGCGGCGACCGGAGCGCGTGTCGTCACTCCCTATCTGAGCGGCATTCAGACCGAAGAACCCAGGGTGTTTACCGGCCCCATGAACCGGCGCGTTCAAGCCCAGGCAGGTAATTACTATCTTTCAAACCTGTTCGGCGAACGGACATTGACGGTCTGGATCAATCTGGCTGCCGGCGTGCTGCTGATCCTGATCGTGGGAGGGACGCTATGATCCGGCATGGCATCCTGATTGCCGCTGCGCTGATTTTCGGCCCTCTTGTCGGCGGATTGATTTCGGGGATGGACCGGATTCTGACGGCGCGCGTTCAGTCCCGGATCGGCCCGCCCCTGCTTCAGCCGTTTTATGACGTCATCAAGTTGTTGGGAAAAGAAAAAGTGGTGGTCAATGTCTGGCAGGCGTTCTGCGCCAACGCTTATCTGACGGCGGCTTCCATCGCCGTGGTACTGCTTTGTCTCCGTTCCGATCTGCTGCTCATCCTGTTCATTCAGGCGGTGGGGTCTGTTTTTCTGGTGGTGGGAGCGTTTTCTTCAACATCGCCCTACAGCCAGATCGGAGCGCATCGGGAACTGCTACAGATGCTCTGTTATGAACCGCTGCTCATTCTGGTCGCTGTCGGCGTCTATCTTCAGACCGGCAGTTTCAGAATCGCGGCCGTCCATGCCTTGCATCAGCCGATGCTCCTGAAACTTCCGTTTCTGTTTCTGGTGCTGGGGCTTGTGTTGACCATCAAGCTCCGCAAGTCGCCGTTTGACCTGTCCACATCGCACCATGCCCATCAGGAGCTGGTCAAAGGACTTCTGACGGACTATTCCGGCCCCCTGCTGGCGCTGACCGAAATTGCTCACTGGTGCGATACGGCGCTGCTTTTGGGGTTTTGCTCCCTGTTCTGGGCCACAAACCCGATAGGAGCGCTGCTGCTTGTCGCTGTGACGTACCTGATGGAAATCTGGATTGACAACGTTTGCGCCAGAATGAACTGGCGCTGGATGCTGGGATACGGTTGGGGCATGGGAATGGCGCTGTCGCTGGTCAATCTCGTCTGGTTATATGCGCGATAGGAAAGTGTTGGGGATATGTTCGAAAAAATTCTCACCCGGGCCAGAATGCGTTCCCCCTGGATGCTGCATTTTGATTGCGGAAGCTGCAACGGCTGTGACATCGAGGTTTTGGCCTGCCTGACGCCGGTCTATGATGTGGAGCGCTTCGGCGTCGTCAATACCGGCAACCCGATGCATGCGGATATTCTTTTGGTTACGGGGACGGTCAATCACCGGAATCGAAACGTATTGCGTAATCTTTACGATCAGATGCCAGGCCCCAAAGTGGTGGTGGCCATCGGCGCCTGCGGTCTTACGGGCGGTATTTTCCGGCAGGCATGGAATGTGGTTGGCGGCGTGGACCGGGTCATTCCGGTGGATGTCTATGTTCCGGGCTGCCCCGCAAAACCCGAAGCCATCATTGATGGGGTGGTGATGGGCCTTGAAAAATTCATGGAAAAACAACATGTTGATATTTCATAGCGGCCTTACATCCGTTCAAATTCCGACAGAGGTAAAAGCGGAATGGTTCAACCGATATCCTGGGATGAAATCAAAAAAAAGCGCAAGAATAAGACATGATGGAGGCGGCAAATTACTGGTTGCATCGTGAAAAATCAATACAGGTCATTGTGGAGGTAACACCATGCAGGGAGAAATAATGGACATCGGTCTGGATAACCTGCTGGGTGAGACCGCCAGGATAAAGGTCGAAGGTTATCGGTTCGTAACGATCTCATGCGTTGAAATCAACGAAATCCGGATGGAGCTTCTATATCATTTCGACAGGAATTTTCAGTTGAAACACCTGCGCCTGAGTATTTCCAGAGACTGCCGGGCGCCCAGCATTTCTCCGGTTTATTTTGCCGCGTTTCTGGTCGAAAACGAGATACAGGATCTGTTCGGTATCCGGTTCCACGGGCTGACCGTTGACTACGACCGCACCTTGTATCTGGAAAAAGATGTGAAGACGGCGCCGTTCTGCAAATTTGCGGTGGTGGAAAAATCCCCCGTCTGTGAAGAGAAGACGCCATGACCAGGACGATCATTCCCTTCGGCCCTCAGCATCCGGTATTGCCGGAACCGATTCATCTCATGCTGACACTCGATGATGAAGTCATTACCGAAGCGGTTCCCGCCTTCGGGTTCGTTCATCGGGGGCTTGAAAAGCTGGTGGAAATCCGGGATTTCCACCAGATGATCTATGTGGTGGAACGCATCTGCGGCATCTGCTCGATGCTTCACGCCATGTGCTACTGCCAGGGCATCGAGGAAATGATGGGGATCGAGACGCCGCCGCGCGCCCGGTTTCTGCGGGTGATCTGGTCGGAACTGCACCGGATGCACAGCCACCTGCTGTGGCTGGGGCTTTTTGCGGACAGCTTCGGGTTCGAGAGCCTGTTCATGCAGTTCTGGAAGATCCGGGAAAAGATTCTCGATATTGACGAAGCCACCACCGGCAACCGGATCATCGTTTCCGTCAATGTGATCGGCGGCGTGAGAAAAGACCTGACCCTTGAGCAGACCCGCGGAATCCTTTCGGAGCTGAAAAGCGTCGAAACCGAACTCAAGCGGTTGGAAACCACGATTCTGAATGATTACACCGTTCAGAATCGCACGGTGGGCAAGGGAGTTTTGACCGCGAAGCAGGCGTATGAACTGGGGCTGGTCGGGCCGACGCTTCGCGCCAGCGGCGTGATGCAGGATGCGCGGATGCTCAAATACGCGGCCTTCGATGACATCGCGTTTACGCCGGTGGTGGAAACAGACGGTGATTGCTACGCCCGGTGCAAGGTGCGCTTCCGCGAAGTTTTTCAGAGCATTGATCTGATCCGCCAGGCCATCGGGAAATTGCCGAACGGCGAAATCGCCGTCAAGGTCAAGGGCAGGCCCGACGGCGAAGTCACCTCCCGCGTGGAACAGCCGCGCGGCGAGGTGTTTTATTACATCAGGGCCAATGGGACGAAACATCTGGAACGGCTCCGGGTGCGGACGCCGACCTTCGCCAATGTGCCGGCCCTTTTGACCATGCTGCCCGGTGCGGGGCTGTCCGACGTTCCGGTGATCGTTTTATCCATTGACCCCTGTATCAGTTGTACGGAAAGATAAAAACGGGAAGCCTCATGTTCACGATGACCTCCACCATTCTGAGAAATCTGCTCAAAGAGCCCGCCACCCGCCGGTATCCGGCCAGTGTCCGCCCTTCCTTTGAAGCCGCGCGGGGTGAGATCCGGAACGATATCCACGTCTGTACATTCTGCGGCGTCTGCGCGGTCAAATGTCCTTCTCAGTGCATCACTGTGGACAGAAAAGCGGCCGACTGGTCGTATGATCCATCGGCTTGCGTTCAGTGCGGTGTCTGCGCCGAAGTCTGCACTTCCGGCAGCCTCCAGCAGGCGCGCGATTACCGAAAGCCGGTGCGGAAAAAGGAACTGGTGGTACTGAAAGGCGCGACGACACCCCCAAAACATTCGGATCCCCCCGTAACCGGTTGATCGGTAGGAGTACCCACGTTACCCGTTCACCTGAAACAACTGGATGTAACGGGCGTTTAAATTTGAGGGCGCCACATGCGCGAATTCTTCTTCCAGTTCCGTAAAAAGACTTTCCAGGATGGCGCCACAAGTATCGGTCAGTTCCCGTTGGGGAAGATGAGATGCATCGGAAAGCCATTTCAGAAAAGACGCTTTCATCGTTTTGGAAATTTTCATGCCACTGTCCGTGTCGGAAGCGGAAGTTACATCAAAAAGTGCCTGATAAAACGTGATAAACTGATCCATAGAGAGGGCGAACGCAGTCATCGGAAGCCCCAGGTGCGAGCGCGCCCAGCAGGTCAAAGCAAGATTTTTCCAAAGTAACCCGTGTTTGGATGACACATGCGCCAGTACAGGTGCAAGTGCATCCGTCATGGCCATCAGGATGCCGTCAAACCGGACGATATCGTTCAGAACCGCCCGCATGGTTTCGATGTCCGCAAGTGACGTGAATTCGCGATACAGCCCGCCACCTGTCTGGTAATTATCGAAAAACAATGGTTTTTTAATCAGAAGGCCCCCCAGAACACCGACCCACGCCTCTCCCCAAAAACTCAGCGGGAGTTTTTGGGAGGCCGTCCAGCTCTGGGGCGCCCATTTTTGCGCCTGCCATTTAAGTTCCAGTGCAGCGCCGTAGCCGACCCTGAAAATATCTGACAGCATCCGTTCCCGAATGATGGCGGCATGGTGAGAACGGTCTTGAGAAGCCGCCAGGATTTCCAGACCGATGCTCAGATAGCCAGTGGTTTTCTGGACAGCCGCCATAAGATCGTCTCTGGATTCAATGTGTATCCGATCCGCAATGATGATCTGATTGGTCAGCGAAGCGAGTTCTGTTTGAAGCTCCAGATAAAGATCGTCCTGCGCCAGTTGTTTCAGGGCGACTGCCATCAAATTGTCCGATTTCTGCAATTCGGATGCATACACAGACGCGGGAAGGGGAATAATATCTTCCCGATGTGGCGTGTTATACCGGCGAGACATTTTCTCCGGCGGGATCGGCTGATAAACACCCACCGATTCTTCAAAAGGAAGAAAACCTTTTTCGGCCATTCGGACACTGTGCAGCCGGTAAGCTTCTTCTTCGGCTTCGGTAGGGAGAACGGCAGCGGTCTCCAGCATGAAATTCGTGAAATAAATCGGGTCGTCGGCATAAAGCTGGTTCAGGAACTGGGTGACAAATATGTAGCGGTCTTCATCCGTATCCGGTTGCGCCTGTGAATCTTCTGGCGCAGCATCAGAAAACGCCTCCATTTCAAATTCCGGAAGCATCCGATAAAAAAGACTGCCGTCCAGTGTCATAAAGTCATCGGAAATATCGGATATATCCTCATCGGGTTCCCGAAATCGAACCTGAATATTTTTAGAAAGATACAGCTCGATGAACTCTACGGCGTCCTGTCGCGCCCATTGAAGAAAGCGTTTGGGATCTGCCAGAAATCTCAGGTTCAGCCACCGGGTCAGTGACGAAAAGGCAATGCGGTCCTGCTTCCAGGTCTGCATATCCAGAATGAATTCCCACTGGGAATTGGATGCCAGTGAGAGCAGCGGCAAGGCGTCTTCCGGCCCGATATCCAGAACGAGAAACAGCAAATCCATTTCGGGAATGGAATGCACGAGCGCCGCCGGTTGCGGCGCATCCAGAATGAAGTCCATAGCGCTGGACGATGGCAGGCTCAGCGCTTTTTCCCGGTGCTGGCGGAGCTTGCCGATGGCTTGTTGAATAGCGGAAGATGTCATAGAATTCCCTAAAAAAACAATTGTGACGGGTTTGTAAAAAGTTCGGATGCTGCGCCAGCGCTGCATTCTTCGCCGTTGCGGCATACCATATAAGTACGCCTCACGCACCAGGATTTACGCGCCTTGTTTAGGGGTGCATCATCCCCTCGATGCAATCCGCCTCGAGGGGGATGTCTTTCATCAGATCAACCGGGCCGTCTGCAGTAATCACGATATCGTTTTCCAGACGAATGCCAAGAGCTTCCTCGATAATGTAAATACCAGGTTCCACAGTCAGAACCATTCCGGGTTCAAAGGCCCGATAGCGGCTTCCGTAATCATGGGTGTTCAGCCCCAGATGGTGAGATACGCCGTGCATGAGATACTTCCGGTATGCCGGCGCGGTGTCGGATTGGGCGCGAAGGTCCGACATGGATAACAATCCTAAATCCACCAGCTCTTTTTCCATCACCTGTCCGACGGCCTTCTGGTATTCGGTCATGGTGTTACCGGGCGCCAGCATGGCGGATGCCGCTTTCAGCACCCGACATACAGCGTTGTAAACCGCTTTCTGACGAGGGGTGAACCTGCCGTTGACCGGAACCGTTCGCGTCATATCCGAAGCATATCCCGCATATTCGGCGCCAAAATCCATCAATACAAGATCTCCGGAGCGACACTGGCGGTCGTTATGCTCATAGTGCAGAATACAGGCGTTTTTTCCGGAAGCGATGATAGATGCGTACGCAGGGCCGCGTGAACGATTTTTCAGAAACTCGTGAATAATCTCGGCTTCAATTTCGAATTCCCAGACATCGGGTTTGATAAAGGACAGCACCCGGCAAAACGCCTTTTCGGTAATTTGACCGGCATGGCGAATGAGTTGAACCTCCTGCGGCGACTTTATTGCCCGCAGATGCTGCATGGGCGGCGCCAGACGTTCGTAATGGTGCAAAGGATATGCGCCCATGCACCATTTCAGAAACCGCATATCGCGTGTTTCCACAACCGGATCTATCCGCAAATGTTCGTTGGTGTTCAGGTATATCGTTTCAGACTCGATGACCAGCGTTCTGAAGACCGCTTCAAATTCACGCGTCCAGTAAACGGTTGCAATCCCAGAAAGTTCTCTTGCCTCCTGCTGCGTGTATTTCGAGCCTTCCCAGATGGCGATGCGTTCGCTGGTTTCCCGAATAAACAGAATTTCGCGGTGCTTTTCTTCCATAGCATCCGGACACAATACCAGAATGGTTTCTTCCTGGTCAATGCCGGAAAGATAAAGAATATCCGTATGCTGGATAAATGGATGCTGGCCGTCCGCACTCGTCGGCATCACATCGCTGGAATGAAATACCGCCAGAGAATGCGGCTTCAATAGCGATTTCAGCCGGATTCGGTTTTCGGCAAACAGAGACGGATTGATAGGAGGATATCTCATGATGTCAACTGGCAGGCGTTTTCCGCGTCCACAGCCTTTCTGTTTTCGACATAATGGGCGGCGGCCAAGGCCGCCGTGCAACCATCCGAAGCGGCGATAACGATCTGACGGGCATATTTCTGGCGCAAGTCACCGATGACATACAGACCGGGAATGCTGGTCTCGCATTTGTCGTCAGTGACAACATATCCGTCGGCGTTCATCCGGACGCCCGCCGGTACCAGTGCATTGTTGGGTTTAAAGCCGATAAAAATGAAAACACCGTCCGTAGCCACATTCTGGCGTTCGCCGGTTTTGACATTCTGAACGGCTACGGAAGTCACACCGCCGGTTTCATCCGCCATGATTTCAAGCGGAATGGAGTTCCAGATGACATCAATCTTACACTCCGCCTGAATGCGCTGCTGCAATATTTTGCTGGCCCTCAGGCTGTCCCGGCGATGCACCAGATACACCTGTTTGGCCAGTTTAGCCAAATAGAGAGATTCTTCCGCCGCGCTGTCGCCGCCGCCGATCACGACAACCGTCTTGTTTCTGAAAAAGAATCCGTCGCAAACCGCGCAATAGGATACGCCCCTTCCGTAATATGCATCTTCTCCGGGGATGTTCAGCTTTCGGGGGCTGCCGCCAGTCGCCAGAATGACGGCGTGGGCATTTATCACCGTTCCGTCTTCGAGACGCACCGAATGATGTTCCCGCCCGGGTTCGATCTCACAAACTTCCTGGAACCGCATTTCCAGCCCATACGCCTGCGCATGTTCATGAAATTTCATGGCCAGCTCAGGACCGCCGATGTGTTCGACGCCCGGATAATTCTCGATTTCACCGGAGAGCGTCATTTGCCCCCCCGGAGCGCCTTTTTCCAACAGAACGGTCTTCATGGCCGCCCGCATAGCGTAGATGCCGGCCGAAAAACCGCCGGGGCCGCCGCCGATGACAATCATATCGTAGATTTCACTGGTTGACACCGTGTTCTCCTTTGCTGGTTTTCTTTGTGACGGAGTATTTCGCTTTTCGCCGTCGCTGCGACACACCTGACACCGGTCGTCTCCGCAATGCTGGCAGGAAAAACAATCGGGGCAGGAATGCTTTTTAGGAGTTCCAATACGGATTTCAGGAACATATACTTTGCCTGGCAATTTGGGATGGCTGACAAACGGCATATCATGATCTCCTGAAAGCTCCAGAATTTTCAGGCCAGACACGGCGCTCCGCAAACGACCGGAACAGCCGATTTTTTTACCTGCTATTTCGACATCATCGGCATGGGATCCTTGACCAGGGTATATCCCGCCGGTACTGTAAACAAAGATTTATCCAGCGTTTTGTTTTCGATTTTCTTCAGCGTGGTGGTGGATGTACCGTTCATGATTTTCATGGTCATCTGAACCGGAAAGCCATCTAACTGGCTCATCATGCCGGCGATATTCATCTGTTTCATCATGGGATTCTGCTCGAAAACCCCCGACACCTTGCTGGCGATCTGTTTCATTTCCGCGTATCCTTTGACATCTTTGGAAAGCCAGTATTCACTGTTCATCATCATTCCAGACACCAGATATTTCTGACAGCGGTAGCCGTCAATGGTTTTGGTTTCCTGGGTGGGTGTCACCTTCATGCCGCCCATCATTTGTTTCATGGCCTGCTGGCGCATCTGGTCGTTACCGCTGGCGTTCATACCAGGGGGGACCCCCATTGCGTCCAGATTGATCTGATGATAGGTTTTGGTGGTCGGGTCTATCTGCACCATCGTTCGGGTGTCAAAATTGACAATGGTGATGTGGCCGGCCCGATCGCTTCGGGAGGCGTAGGCGGTCAGGTAGTTTTTAACGTCAATGGTTTCGTTGGGTCTGCCCGGCATTCCCTGGGTTTGCTGCACCGATTCCCAGTAAAAATCCGCCATAGCCGCAGAAGACGCTGTAGCGATAACGATAAACGAAAATGCGATCACACGAAGGATTGACGCCAATTTTTTCATACCGATTCTCCTGAAACGAAAATGAGTTGATACGGGAACGCAACCAACATGCCATAAAAATACTTCTTCATATCGTAAATACTTACTACAGTTGTTGAAACATATCAAGCCACTCACGCCTTGTAAAAAAGGATGCAGCGCACCGCAAGCATCCGGACTTTTTACGAAGCCGTGAGTTATGATGCTCTCGTAAAAAGTCGAACTTCGGACGACTTTGTAAAAAGGCCGCAGGCAAGGCGCGCAAATCCTTAGGAGTGAGGCGTACTTATGGTACGCCGCAACGACGAAGGATGCAGCGCAAC
>JAJYBO010000001.1 GCA_021778975.1 Deltaproteobacteria bacterium | reverse complement strand
GCACTGACGTTCAACCGTATCTTCATCTACCTGGACGTTTTGCCCGTCTTTTTTAAAGCGCATCCGCAACTGAGAAGCCAGCAGACCGACCTCTTTCTTGCCGCCCGCCATACAGACGCTCACGCAGGTATCGCATCCCAGAACAAAGATTTTCCGGCGACCGTCCAGCATGGCTCTGATTTCTTCAAATGGTTTTCGTTCCGCTACGATCATGTATCCACCTCGTTGTTATTGAACTCCGGATATCACAATTTGAAAAACTACCCTCTGACCGGATTTGGATTTCATACGTCAGCCGCCGTTTTGGCCGCGGGATCGGACTTTTTTTGCACGCCCGTAAGAACCGTCAACTGAACGGCCTTCACCTTTCGATAAACTTCCTGAGGCGTACATGGAACTCCATTGACCGTCAACAGGTCTCTTTCGATGGAAATGCCGAAAAGTCGTTCATTTTCTTTCAGATATGGCAGAATCAGATTCCAGTCCGCATCGGTGAACGCCGCGAACTCTCCGCCATTGAGCTGATCTTCGGTCAGCTTCTGGTGAGGGTCTCGCGCAAAAATAGCCCCCCCGGAGGCCAGTGAGAAAAGGTTGGAGCCTGGATAAGGGGTGGACAGTTCCATCAATTTTCCGTTATCGGTGAACGTCATGCCGTTCAGCACCACGAAACCGCCGCCGGCGTGAGGATCTCCGGCCATGAAGGACTCTGCCAGATAGTCCAGCGCGGTGCCGTTGATGACCACGCGCGGTCGTCCTACCGCATTGATCAGAGGACGACCGGCGGCATTACCCATGATATAGACGGCGCCCCCCTTGGCGCCATACATGAACGTCTGCCCCACATCACCGAATACCACCAGTTTCCCGTCTTTCATGATCTGCCCCAGTTGATCCTGGGCGTTGCCGTGAACATGGATTTCCATGCCGTCAATACCGGACGCCAGATAATCTCCGGAACTGCCGTAAACATCAATGCGCACATCTCCGGTGTCCGGCCCAAAGCCATTGCCGGTGAAACGCTGGCCGCGATATCCATAGACGATAAAGCGCTTCCAGCCTTTGGCATGGGCGTCGCAGAGAAGTCGGGCATCGCAGTCATCACCTTCAGGCTCGAATTCTCGCGCATAAACCACCAAAATTTTCTCGCCGTTGAGAGGCGCCCGCAACATTTTTCGCGTTTTGAAATCAATGTAACGATATTGCCCCCCGGCAGGTTGATCGAAGGCCGGACATGCAGCGAAAATATCCTTCAGGGCGCCGCGGATCATCCACAATACCCATGCCCGTTTTTTATCGCCGACATCGAAAATCCGGTCGTTCAGCAGGGTCAGCGCTTCGATGGCCAGCGCTTTTTCAGCATCCCCGCGGGCCGCTATTGTCGTTATTTCGCTGCACCCCCATCGGAGGGTATCGTAATCCCATGTCAGCATGGCTGTGGCCACATACTGAAACACATCCACCGCCGAAGTCTGAAACAGGCGATTCAATTCGCGGCGGATGTAAGACTCTTCCGGCGGGCGTGTCACCGCCGTCGTAGTGTCGCATAGGAGTTTGTCTTTGGCGGCGGCGGTCCGTATATTGCCGAATTTGTCGGTGCAGGTCAGGCGCATTGCGCCATTTTCAGATTTGACCGTAAAAACGAAGGCGCCGCCGTCGGTATGACTGCCACCCCGGGCGTTCCAGTATTTGTCGCATACCGTGCAGAACCGGGGATCTTCTTTGGCCAGGCTGTCAAGGGTGGCGTCAATGGCCTGCTTTTCAGAACAGACCAGCCCGATTTGCACATCGCCTTCCTGAAGCGCGAATACCTGCGGCCGCAGCATGGCGGTATCGGTGATGCCGATCAGTTGAAATTGGTTTTGATACGGGTCGTTCCGCGCGATGATGAAGAACCAGGGGCCGTCCGGTGATCCGTGAATATGCGCCGCCTGGATAGCCCGGTAAACTTTCTGCTTGTCCGCGGGCAGTTTGTCAAAATCGGCTTCCGTGGTCGGCGCCAGTGCTTCGATGATATACTCCAGGGGATACCCATAAACACGGTTCAGAAGATCCAGCATCAGAACAGAGGCTTCGGTATCCGTATGAAACAGAGGATATAAATTTCTCTGTTTGAGATATTCACAAACCGAATGATAATTGGCGAAATCACCGTTATGAACCAGGGCTTCATGCATACCACTGAACGGATGCGCACCGCCCGGATGCCATACACGGCCCTTGGTGGGATAGCGCTGATGTGCAATCCAGATATGGGATTTGAAGTCTTCCAACCTGTAATAACTGGCCACCAACTCCGCATATCCCACAATTTTGAGAATCATCATGTTCTTGCCATGTGACATTACAAAAGCTTTTTTGTCGCCAAGCGTGGAATAAAACCGGGTGTTGAGCTTGAAAGCGTTCTGGCACATGAATTCATCTTCGGCCCTGTCCGGTTTCAGGTTCTCGAAATGGTTGCTGGCTATAAAATCATGCAGTACGCCCGGTTTTACACGGACAAAGTAGCGCATGACATCTGGCGGCTGCACGTCCAGACCTGGAATATCGCGATAATCGTCAATGGTGGGGATCATTTCCGATGTGGCGATATCCAGATAGGGCAGGATGAATTCTTCTTCCACCGCCCTTACGACAGATTTATCCTGTGGGTCAATCAACGCGATTTGAAGCATATAATGGGTATCCAGAACTTCCCGGGATACTCCCAGCGCTTCGGGTTCGAACCCCACCGCGGCAATACCGCCCCCCTTGCCGTTGCCGCGATTGTGCATCTGTTTCGACGGCTCGAAAATGTGTTTGCCGCCCACGGGGATGGAACAGGCAAAGCCGGTTACACCGCATCCACCTTCTTCTTCGACTTTGACGCCGGAGGGCGGAGGGAATTCGTGCAGCATCCGTCTTCGGGAAGCCAGAATGCTGTCTGCTGCAGAGCATTCTTTGCTATATGTCCTCATGCTAACGGTATCTCCCATAAAAACGGGGGACGATCGAAGGCGGCGGGGGAACACGAAATATATCCATTATCCGCTGCCCGTTGTCTATCGTCCCCTTCAGTTGTAGTCCAGATGACGCAGACAGTCGGTTCTGCCCACCAGTTCGCGGATGCTGCGCATCCCCAGTTTCCGAAGTTCGGCGACAATTTGCTTACGCCAGGATGCGTACAGATTATAGACACGCTGGGCGCCCCATTCCACGGTCATCATTTCTGCCAGTTCCGGATCTGTGGTCGCAATGCCCCGCGGACAGCCGCGACCGCTTTCACAGGAGCTGCATCGGGTACACTCCAGCGCCACCATGCCGGCGGTGCCTTCAACAACCCCGTCCGCGCCCAGGGCAATGGCCTTGAGGATATCATGCGCCGTTCGAATGCCGCCGCTCGCGATCAGCGTTACTCTGTCCCGGACACCTTCTTCCACCAAAAAACGATGTACTTTGGGAATGGCGTATTCGATGGGCATGGCGATATTCTTTTTGGCGATATCCGGCGCCGCGCCAGTGCCGCCGTAGCTGCCGTCCAGATGTACGATGTGTGCGCCGGCATAGTAACTGCCGATGGCCACCATGTCCACATCGGCCGGCGTGGAAACCTTGACGGACACCAGCGCCTTCGGATTCATGGCTTTGATCCAGTCCACATGTTTCTTGTGGTCTTCCACCGAATAGACGCTGTGAAAGGGAAAAGGTGAAAACAGCGCGCTGCCCCTGACGGCTTCTCTCATTTTGGCGACCCGTTCCGTTACTTTATCGCCCAGAAGATGCCCGCCCAGACCGGGTTTTGCTCCCTGGGCATATTTGAACTCGACAATCCGCACCCGTTGAACCGTTTCTTCCTTCACCCCGAACAAACCGGTGGCTACCTGGGTGATCATGTGCCGGTCGAACGGATAGAGAAATTCGGGATATCCGCCTTCTCCTGTGCATCCGAACGTATTCCACAGCATCGCGGCTTTTGCGCGGGAGATCATGGTGTTGTCACTGACGGAACCAAAGGACATTCCGCCCTGATACAGCGGCAGTGAAATGGTGATGCGATGGGCGTTATCCTCGCGCTTGTTCAGTTCGATACTGGTGTCAATATCGTCTGCCGCAATCTCTGACGGTAGTGTTTCAGGATATTTCAGGCGGAGTTTATCGAAGCCGCCGCCGGAATTTCCCACCCGATATTCCATATCCACAGTGGGAAGTTCTCCGGTTTCCGCCTGATACCAGGTACTCATGAGAAGTTCCGCTGTCCAGCGGAAATCTCCAAGTGCTTTGATCTGCGGGTTGATGGCAACCGACAGCGCTGCGTTGGGGCATTTTTCGACGCAATATGTTCCGTGTTGTTTGCAAATATCCGGCCCTACGCAAAGATAGTCCCGCGGGGTTCCCATGCGGGCGCCGGCCTTGAAATGAACGCCATGCGGACAGGTCACCACGCAGCCCGCACAGCTTTTACATTGCCTGCCGCGCACCACCCGGTATTTACCGATGGTGTGACGAAATCGTGAAGCTGTTTTTTTGATTTCCGCCGTCACGGTATGAATACTCCTTATTTTGATTGTCCGCCAAAAATAGCGCCAAATGTATCTCTTTCCAGATCTTCAAAAAACATGGCCCTGCCTGCTTCACCGCGCACTCGCCGGACATCGCGGATGCCCATTGCGCCCATCAACTCGATCAATTGACTCCACCAACTGCACATCAGATTTACGATGCGCTGGGCGCCATACGCCGGATCCAGATTTTGAAGTTCGACAGGGCAGGACTTTCCGGTCACACAGCGTTTGCACACACGGCATTCAAGCGCGATGAGAAGCGGCAGGTCAATGGCGGCGCCGTCCGCGCCGCAAATAATGGCTTTGGGCAAGTGTTCCGCCAGGGCGATACCGCCGCTGACGATCAGTGTCACCTCGTCACGGATACATTCGTTTACCAGATGCGTATGCACATCTCTTAATGCATCTTTGACAAACCGCGGGGAATCGCCGTCCACAAATTCATTGCCGCGATAATCGGCAAACAGGTGAACGACTTCCACGCCGCCTCGCGTCAGCGCGGCCGTAATGGTTTTTGCGTCTGGATTCAGAGGCACTCTGATCGAGACCACACGCTCCGAACAGTGACTTTTCAATCGCTGTACTTGTGCCAGAATATCGGGAGCGTAATGCAGTTCCACCATCCGGACGCCCTGAAGCATGGGAGCGTTCACATCCATGTCCGCCGGTATCAGGGGAACGAGCTGGGACATGAATGGTTTCAGAAAGGGGGCGTATGTCTCTGGGGTGACGTACATCAATCCACCAATTTGCCGCGCTGCCGCGGCCATGGACAGCGTGACAGATATACCGATATTGCCGAATGGCAGTGGATTGAATATCACCGGCAGCGGTATTTCCACAAGCGGTGGCATTTCTATCCGCGCGGCGCCGCTGGCGTCAAATTCTATATGGTGCTGCTTTCTGCCGATATCAATGGCGGTGCTGATGTATTCGCGTCCATGAATGCCATCTCGTGTGGGACGGACAATCTCTGACATATCCGTCCACATGGCGTCGAAACCGGGGCCGCTGAACGGCCCTCGATAACCCGCTCCGGAAACCGGGATTCTGCCGGTTTCTGCCTGAAACCAGGTGTTGTGAATGATATCGGGCTTCCAGTAGGCGTCTCCCATTCGGAGAAATTCGGGATTGATGGTTTTGGACAAAACGCCGCGAGGACAGTTTTGAATACAACTGAAACAGTTCTTGCACTGGTAGTCTATGGAATCTACCAGAGTTCTGGCGTCATACGCGCGATTTTTATAAACGTCGTACAGACAGCGTTTTTTGACGCAGGTGGTGCATTTCAGGCAATCTTCTTCCCAGTCTATGATTCCCGACCGGCCCACGGGAATGAAACGCGGGGCGGCAGGGGTTGGTTTGATATGGTATTTCTTGGGCATCTGCGTATTTCCACCTTCTCGTTATTTCGTTGGAAACCTTAAAAAACACAATATTTCAAGAGGATGTGGTTAACCACGGCCCCATATCCAGCGCTCTGACAACGATTTTTTGCAGCGCGGTCGTCAGAATCTGGTCATCGGCGGGATCCACATTGACCATGTGAATGCGGTCATCTCCGATCCCGGCCTCAGCGAGAAGCCGGTTGGCATATCGCACTCGCATCCGGGCGCGGCGGTTTCCTTCCAGAAACTGGCAGCAACCATCCGGACAGGCAATTACCATGACCATATCGGCTCCGTTTTCGATCGCTCGAACCATGTACAGCGTGTCGGTGCGGCCGGAGCAGGGAAGGCGGGAAATTTTGAAGTCGGCCAGATTTCCGGGAATCCGTTTTTCGATATCTTCTCCGGAAAACGTCGTGGAATTGGTACAGCAATACAACACAATCTGTGGTTTCATCGGCATTCCTTGTCAGTGACGTCAAACTTTTCGTTTTGAAGCCATCGTGGAGTGACGGCCATCAAAAAACAGAACGTTAAAAAAGGAAAAGCAGACAGAAAAAAGGAGCGGCGTTGGTCCGGAAAGCCTGAACAGGTTGGTGGGTTTGGCTGAAGACTTGTGGCGGGTGAATCAGCGAAATGAACACCCCCACAGCAGTTTTGACATATCTGCGATAAGGCTCATTTTAAAACCCGGAAGCATCTCGTCTTTGAGGTGCTGGTCCCGTTACAGCGGAAGTCGGCATTGACTTCTTTATGGGGTGTATAAATAACAAAGATGCAAAAGGCAAGATTTTTTTTATCGCATACAGCACATGAATGAGATTTAGCGCATAGATGAACATTTGAGCGGCGGGCCTGAAACGAAAAGTACCGCATGGATGTTCCGAATGTCAGTAGCGGACGATATTCAGAACATCCATGCGGGCATTGTTTTATGACTGGGGGTGCGCCTGGGTTTCATGAACGGGCGTTTTGTCCGTTGCTTCCTGACCTTTTACAATGTCTTCGATTTTTTGGGATACCGATGGGCTTTCAATTTTGGTTTCCCGGGGTTCCGGTTTAGATTCTGGCATTTCCATGACTTTTTTGAATTCCCGGATAGCTTTTCCTAAAGAACTTCCCAGTTCCGGAAGTTTTCCCGGTCCAAAAATGATCAGGGCGATTGCCAGTATCAACAGTAAGTGCATCGGGGCAAACAGGTCTCCTATCATAAATCCGTCTCCTTGTGTTAGATGGATGGTTGATGGTATATATAGTCCAATGCAAACGTTTGTTCAATAATATCTTTCATGATGACGATCAACACCCATGAATTCATTTTTCTTTCCATTTTCGCGCCTGGTAAAAACAACAGGGCTTAATGCCCTGAATACGCTGTTTCAACCGAAAAATCGCTTTTTATGGGGTGTTTTGTTGCTAACGGCGCATTTTCTGATTGGCCTGTATGCAGGTTTTGCTGACGCCGCCACCAGCGCCCCCATTACCGTTTATGGCGTCTGGCATTGCGGTAATGACGGCTGTTCCTGGAGCCAAAAGCCGTCCATGTCGGAATTCGATCGTAACAATCACTGGCTGATTGATCGAGGGGATGGAAAACCATCGGTCAATCTGGTGGTGCTCAGTTTTGTCAACCCGATGAAGCTGCTGACGAATGCCACGGATACAACAACGTTAAAAGGCATTCCACGGGGGATGACGCCGGATGTCATCGCGTATTTCAAACGGCGCGGTATCCGCGTCATGCTGTCTATCGGCGGCATTGCCTGGGTGAAATTTTGGAATCAGGCGCTGGAAGTCAACCCTTCCCGGCTTGGTTTGAATGCCGCCGATGCCGCGCTGCGTCTTGGCGTAGGAATGGAAATTGACTACGAAGAAGATGTTTCTCCCCGTTTATCCGGGTTGCAGGCGTTTATCAACGCCTATCGTTCAAAGCTGCCTTATGACGCCGCTGGCCTTCAAAGCGCCGCCCGTCTGACCATTGATCTGGCGCCCGGTTCCGGCTGGCTGACGGCCATCACGGAAAAAGCCGCAACAGACTGGCTGAACGTTTCCCATCCGGTGCTGGACTACGCCAACGCCATGGTGCCGGAGCGCCAGCCGTCCAGTGCGGCCGCAGCCATTGCCGGCTGGCGCGAACACATTGACGGTATTTCCGGAGGCGCGGCTTCCCTGAGACCGATAGCGCCCTGTAAATTGACGGGAAGTCTATACATCACGACAGGTATGTCTCCTTCACCTGAATGCGCCCATTTTGAAGGGTCTTTAGAGGATACCGCGGGGTTATACGTTCGGACTGCAGCCGCTCAGGGCGTCGGAATCACGTCCGGTATGCTGGGATTTATGTTTTGGGCCGCGGGATGTCCGGGTTCGCAGGCGCTTTGCACGACCCCCCCCCACACCTGTGAAGCAGGTGTCGGAGAAGGGGCCGCGCGGTATGAGATACCCGTTCCCATGCCGGCGTTACGCCAGAGATGATAGGCATTTTTCAGAGTGATGTATATAGCGGGGGCGCGCCTCATTTCGATTCCGCAGCCGGGGGCTTTTGTTTTCGGATATAAAGTGTCTTGACGACCGTGGCCACATTGTCTCCGTTTTCATCCGTGATGGCGACCGTAAGGTCTTTCAGATATTTCTGCCCGTTTGCCGTGTGCGCCAGAATATCCTGAATTATGGTTGAATCCACTTGAAATCGAGCATTGACAGCGCCGCGACCGGGTTTGATGAAATCAATGGATGCGGATTTATCCCAGATCACATGTGTTTTTCCCAATATCTGAATCAGCATCAGCATATAAAATGGGTCTGTCATGGCATACAGAGAACCTCCAAAATGGGTTTTGACATAATTGCGGTTGTACCACTTCATTTTCATGCGCACCCTGATTTCACTGTAATCGGGTGCTACATGTTCGACAACGATTCCTGTCCCCCAGTAGGGCGGATAACAATTGAGCAGGAGCTGAAAAATTTTATGATGCATGATTTCCTGCAGGCGTCCATCTTATAAGGCGTCTGGTGATTGAAGGGATTAACAATGCGGATCGTTTGGGCTTCACGGCAGGGCGACCGTTACGAAAACCGGTTGCAGCACGCGTGTCAGATCGGCGGGGGACAGACGCATCAACAGCCCTCGTTTGCCGGCGTTGATGTATAGCGCCGGCAAATCGGCGATCGAGGCTTCCATATATATCCGCATGGCATAACGCACGCTAAACGGGGATATGCCGCCCACGACGTATCCGGTATATTTATTGGCTTGTTGCGGTGTACAGGGGTGGACAGATCGGGCGCCGATCTGGCGGGCCAGCGTCCGGGTGGAAACCTGACAATCTCCGTGCATCAGAACGATCAATGGGGCGGCGGCGTCATCTTCCATAACCAGTGTTTTGATGACAGCGTGTTCTGCAACATGCAGGGCCGCCGAGGCCGTGGCGGTTCCGCCTTTTTCCTCATAGGCATAAGGATGCAGCGAAAACGATGCGCCCGCTTCTTTGAGACATCGCATGGCCGGGGTTGTGGAAATATGACGATCCGCCATGAGATATCACCGGTGAATTTGTTTCAACAACCACGCCATGTTTTCGCCCAGTACTTTCATGGTGGCCGCGCCTTCCACATCTTTTTCGAACTCACCGATATCTCTGGCGAAGGCCAGATTCCAATAGCTGGATCCCGGGACGATCATCTGGGTGATAAAAAAGAAATGATTGAGAGAATCGAAGGTGTGGATACATCCCCCGCGGCGCGCTACCGCCACCGCGGCGCCAACCTTGCGTCGGAACATATCGCCATTGGCCCGACTGACCATGCCCGCCCGGTCCATGAGCGCCTTGATTTCAGAGGTGACATCGGCAAAATAGGTGGGGGACGCCAGAATGATACCATCCGCCTCGATCATTTTCTGAATACAGGCGTTGATATCATCCTTAACGGCGCATTGTTTGTCCTTGTTTTCAAAACACTTGTAACAGGCGATACATCCATGGATTTTTTTGCCCGAAAGCTGAATCAGTTCGGTCTCGATACCCTCTGTTTCCAGTGATGTAAATACCTGGCGTACGGCTGCCGCCGTATTGCCGTCCTTGCGAGCGCTGCCGCTGATGGCCAAGACTTTCATGATATCTCCTATATTTTTGTTTTTCCCGATGTGTTACACCGGCAGGTGATGCTTTGGCGTCTGGAAATGTTCCAGCGCCGCCAGGGCGTTCTGCAATCCTTCCTGACTCAGGGGCTTTACAATATAGCTGACGACCCCCTGAGACAGACTGTCTATCATATCCATTTCTTCATGAGAATTGGTCAACATAATAACGGGGATGGATTTTGTCCAGTCATAGACCTTCAGAAGCTGCAACAACTCAAACCCTCCCATCTTTGGCAGAAACAGATCGAGAAAGATTACTTCCGGATTTACCCGGCGATCTCTATCTGCATAATGTCCCATTCCCAGCAGGTAATCCAGCGCTTCTTCGCCGCTTTGAACCCACAGCACGTCTCTGGCATATCCAGCTTTTTGAAGCTGTCTCAGCACAATTTCGGCATCAAACGGGCTGTCTTCCACAAGCAGTACTCGCGCATTCCTGATATTTTCCATGGTCGTTTCCCCGGTTCATACGTCAGAAAACAGGTGACGACCCGCCGGGTTTCGATATCCCGGCAGGCGTATCATGTTCTGAATTTACCGGTTTTCACTTTATCCAAACTGTATGCGTTGTCAAGATATTTACATCATCGGGGAACTTCGACGCTCTCGTAAAAGTCAAATTTCATATTTGGTTGAAAATTACATTAAATCAATATGTTCCAAGAATTTTAAAGAAATCTGTTTTGCTTTTTACCTCTTCGAGAATCGGGGCAAAGGTTGCAGAGCGTACATCGGCTTCCAAATCCGCATAAAACATATATTGCCAGGGTTTGCCCAAAATGGGCCGTGATTCCAGTTTCACCAAATTGATATGATTTTCCTGAAAAATCTTCAGTGTTTCGTAAAGCGATCCTGGCTGGTTGCCGACCGAATAGACCAGGGATGATTTCTGAACGTCTTTTTTGCCGGCAGGTTCCGCCGCGATGATGGCGAACCGGGTAAAATTCATGGGGTTCGTCTCGATGCCCTCTTCAATGATGTCGAGGCCGAACATCTTCGCGGCTTCTTTGCTGCCGATAGCCGCGTTTGTGCATCCTTCGCTCTGGACGACATCGCGGACAGCGCTGGTCGAGGCATTGACAGTGACAATTTCCCAGTCCGGATAGCGGTCGAGAAATTGCCGGCACTGCTGCACCACCGGAGCGATGGAAAGAATCCGGCGAATGTCTTCCAGCCGGGTTCCGGGACGTCCGAGCAGATAATGGATGATACGCAGTGTGATTTCACCTACAATTTCAAGGTCATATTCCAAAAGCAAATCATAGTTTTCATGAATGCTGCCGGAAAGCGAGTTTTCCAGAGGAATGATGGCGTAAGCGGCTTCTCTGGAGGCGACGGCGTCAAAAATGGCGCGGAAACCTGGTTTGGGGATGACATCCGCATTTTCTCCGAAGTATTGGAGGCAGGCATTGTGGCTGAATGTACCCAGTTCTCCCAAAAAGGCGATCTTCTGGGATGATTCCCCGCTGGCGTCCTGTACGAAGGAGGACGCTTTTTCCTGATAATCGAAGTCGAGCTGCTTGCCGACAACCGGCGCGATGACATAAATATCACGGGTGAGTTGACCAAATTGCTTGGGATACAGACTTTGGGGGCCATCCGAAAGCGCGTGATCCGGATCGTGATGAACCTCGATCATCAGGGCGTCGGCGCCGGCGGCAATCGCTGCGCGGGCCATGGGACTGACTTTTTCGCGAATACCGGTGGCGTGACTGGGATCAATCAATACCGGCAGGTGGGTGAGTTTTTTCAGCACCGGAATGGCTGATAAGTCGAGGGTGTTCCGGGTGTATGGCTCGAAGGTGCGAATGCCGCGTTCACAGAGAATGATCCGGTCGTTTCCCTCGGACATAATGTATTCCGCGGACATCAGCCATTCTTCGATAGTGGATGCCAGCCCCCGTTTGAGTACAACCGGTTTGCCCATGCGCCCGACGCATTTGAGAAGCTCGAAGTTCTGCATGTTGCGCGCACCGACCTGGACGGCGTCCACATATTTCATCATGACATCGGCCTGGGCGACCGAGGTGATTTCCGTAACCACCGGGAGCCCGGTTTGTTCCCGAACTTCGGCCAAAATTTTGAGGCCTTCTTCTTCAAGTCCTTGAAATGAATAGGGGGATGTTCTGGGTTTATAAGCGCCGCCTCTGAACACAAGTGCGCCGTAGCGTTTGACTTCTCTGGCGATGGTCAGGGCCTGTTCCCGGCTTTCCACAGCGCAGGGGCCTGCGATCATTACAATGCGCTTTCCGCCCACCAGTACATTTCCAATGGGAACCAGCGTGTCTTCCGGATGCCACTGCCGGCTCACGAGTTTGAACGGGGTGGTGATGGGGACGACATTTTCAACGCCGGGAAGGCTTTTTAGAAAGTTCGGATCGAGTTTGTTTCTTCCCAAAGCGCCGATAATGCTCTGGTCGGCGTCTGTCATTTCGCGCACGACGCAGCCCTTGTCCATGAGAACGTTGCGGATATGACTTTTTTGATCTTTGGTGATGTTTTTCTGAAGTACGAGTATCATGTTCTGACAGTGCCTCTCTGTTGATGGTGGTTGGTGATGCGTTTCGGGTATATCGCATGTGAATTCGATAAAAAAAGCCCCGATGGGATGTTCCCACGGGGCTTTTCATAAATAAAAAAGCCCCGGACAGACTGATGTTTTTCAGTCCATCCGGGGCCGAATTTTGACGAAAACGGCGACTACTCCGGATGAACGCTTCTAAAGCTAAAAAAGAAGCGTCCAAAAAATTTGAGAGTGATGAGATGCCCGTTCATTGTCGAAAAGTGAATCCTTTTTTATTTTGATAGGAACTTTTATGACGGATGTAATGTCATGTCAAGTATTTTTTTAGAGCGCTGTTACTGGAGACCTCCACGTTTTTAGATTTACATATCGAGTCGTGTATGGTAGCAATATCAAAATAAATGGAGGTAGTATCATGAAAAAATTACATATTCATGGAAAAACCGGAAACTCCACACTGTGGATCGGAGAGCGTCTGGGCAGCCTGAATCAATATATTTCCGGACGTCGAACCGTCATTATTACGGACCATCATATCGAAGCGCTGTATCGAAAAGATTTTCCGGACGGTCCTGTTCTTACCATTGGCTGTGGCGAGGGCGTCAAGACCCTGGATACGGTGCATGATATTTATCGGCAGTTGGTGGCGCTGGAGGCAGATCGTTCCACATTGATTGTGGGGGTCGGTGGCGGCATTGTATGCGATATCACCGGATTTGTGGCGTCCACATACATGCGCGGGGTAAAATTCGGATTTGTGGCGTCTTCTTTGCTGGCGCAGGTGGATGCCAGTGTGGGAGGCAAAAACGGCGTCAATTTCGGTGGATATAAAAATATGGTGGGGGTTTTCAATCAGCCGGAATTCGTTATTTGTGACATGAACCTGCTGCACACACTGCCTCGTCAGGAGCTGCTCTGCGGCTTTGCGGAAATTGTCAAACATGCCGTCATTGCCGATGAAACAATGTTCGATTTTCTTGAAAACCACTGGTCGGATGCTCTGGCGCTGGAGTATGCCGTTATCGAGCGCCTGGTGTACAATTCGATTGTCATCAAGGCTGGTGTGGTGAATCGGGATGAAACCGAGAAAGGAGAGCGCCGGATTTTGAATTTTGGTCATACTGTCGGACATGCCATCGAAAAAACCATCGGGATTCCACATGGCGAGGCGGTGAGTATCGGCATGGCCGCGGCCGCGGGGATGGCGCGGCATATGGGTATGTTGTCTGAAACGGATGTACAGCGTATCGTTGATCTTTTGATTCATTTCAATCTGCCTGTGCGCATGGACACGGTGCATCGGGAAGCGATTTTTGAGGCCATACGCAAGGACAAGAAGCGGGAAGGGGATGATATTTTTTTCGTCCTCCCGACCCGTATCGGCGCCGTAACGGTGCGTCCCCTGTCCATGTCGCAGATTCGTCAGCTTGTTTCCGTATCGGATTGATTCGGATTGATTCGGATTGATAGGGTTTAAGCGGGTTCATTATGTTCGACCGGAGATTGATTCAGAATTTTGACTGGGTGCTGCTGCTGGTGACGTTGCTGCTGGTGGCGTCGGGGTTGATAACACTTTATAGTGCTGCCAGGTCCGGAACGCCAGTAATTCAGGCGTTTTATTTCAGACAACTCATGTGGTTTGGGGCCGGGACCATGGTGATGATCGGCTCTTTTTTGTTCAGTTACCGAAAACTGGACCAATATGCTTATGTGGTATATATATGTTGTATTCTGATGCTGGTGGCAGTCCTGATCGCCGGAAAATATGTGGCTGGATCGAAGCGCTGGCTGGCGCTTGGACCGGTCTCGCTTCAACCTTCGGAACTGGTGAAAGTCGCTATTATCATGGTGCTGGCGCGTTATTATTCCCGAACAGCGACGATCAAGGGCATGGGATTTCGGGCGCTGCTGGCGCCGATATTGTTGACAGCGATCCCTTTTGTTCTAATCGTCAAACAACCGGATCTGGGAACCGCCATGATGATCGTTATTATCGCTGCAACGATGACCGCATTCAGTAAAATCGAAAAACGAACCCTAATCGGCATTATCATATGCGGACTTGTGACGGTTCCGATGGTCTGGATGTTTCTGAAAGGATATCAGAAGCAGCGAATTTTAACGTTTCTGGAGCCTGATCTGGATCCCCTGGGTGCGGGATATCACATCATCCAATCTAAAATTGCTATCGGTTCCGGTATGTTGTTTGGGAAAGGAATGATGGGGGGTACACAGAATTCCCTTTCGTTTTTGCCGGAGCATCATACGGATTTCATTTTTTCCGTTCTTTCGGAAGACTGGGGATTTGTTGGCGCAGGGCTGATTTTGGTGGGGTTTCTGTTTCTGATCGTCTGGACCCTGAATATTGCGCATGGATGTCGAGACGCGTTCGGCGCGCTGATGGCTGTGGGGATTGCGGCCCTGATCGGATGGGAAGCCTTCATCAATACGGGTATGGTGATGGGTCTGCTGCCAGTGGTGGGAATTCCGCTGCCGTTCATCAGTTATGGGGGGTCGTCTGTCATCAGTATGATGCTGAGCATCGGGATATTGATGAACATCAGTATGCGCCAGTTTATGTTCGAATGATCCGCCGTCCCAGTTGATTTTTTGAAAATAGGGGGACTTGTTCCAACCGAAAATCGGAGGAAAATTATAAAAAAAACTTTTGACAATATGTTCTGGCAGATGGTATAGACCGCAAGTCCAAATCATGATAAGCAATAATCAATAGATATTTATCGCTGTTCACAAACTGTAATTCACATGGACGGAGGGTGCGCGTATGATTAGTGTTGATGGGTCGGTTGTAATTCAGATTGCCAATTTTATTTTTCTGATTTGGGTGATGAACGTCATTTTGTATAAGCCCATACGGAAGGTCCTGATTCAACGAAAAGAGAAGATATCAGGTTTGGAGCGCAGTATTTCAGACTTCATTTCTCAATCTCAAGAAAAAGAGGACGCCTTTGCCGCGGGCATTAAAGAAGCCAGATCCAGCGGTCTCAAAGAAAAACAGGCAATGCTGTTCGCTGGCGCCGAAGAAGAAAGAGCGATCATTGAAAATATCAATAAAAAAGCACAGGCTGAATTGTTGTCGGCCCGAGATAAAATAGTAAAAGAAACAGAGGCTGTCCGCGTTTCCCTTCAAAAAGAACTTGATACGTTTATAACCGCTATAAGTCAAAAAATACTGGGGAGGGCTGTTTGATGAAAATTCCGGGAAGCAGGAATAATGGGCGGCATATCGCGGTGTTGATATTGTTGCTGGGGGGGTTGTTGTGGGGAGGCTTATCGTTTGCTGCATCGGGTGGTGAAGGCGGTCATGGTGCTGAAGGGCATGCAAGTGCCGAAGTGAAGGGCGGGGGGGGCGGCGGTGAAGGTCATGGCGGTGCTGAAGCAAAGGGATGGGCGGCGACTGATACCTATCGGGTGATGAATTTTGCAGTGTTGGCGGCGGCGCTGATCTTTTTGCTCAAAAAACCGCTGGTCAAAGCTCTGAGCGGCAGAATAGACGGGATTCGGGCGCAGCTCGACGATCTTGAGGCCAGAAAGTCCGATGCCGAAAAGACGCTGGCCGAGTACAATGCCAGAATTTCGAAACTTTCTAAAGAAGCCGAAGATATCATGGCGGAGTATGTGCGTCAGGGAAACGAATCCAAGGCCAGAATTCTCAAAGAGGCGGAGCTGTCCGCTCGTAAGCTGGAAGAACAGGCCCGGCGCAATATCGAAAACGAATTCGCGGTGGCCAAACAGCGTTTGCAGCAGGAAGTTTTTGAAACTGCGATGATAAGAGCGGAAGAAATTATCAGAAAAAATATAACGGCTGACGATCAAAACCGGCTGGTGGATGAATATCTTGATAAGGTGGTGGCATCGTGAAAAATTTATCTATCGCAAGGCGATATGCCAAAGCGCTTCTGATGATTGGCAAAACCGATGGAAAAGCCGAATACTACAGGCAGGAACTGGATGGGGTTGCCGGGCTTGTGTCTCGTGAGTCCGTGCTGGAGCAAGTCATCAATAATCCGCTCTATAATGCCGGTGATCGCAAGAAAGTTCTGGCGGCTCTGATTGACAAACTGAATCTTTCCGGAGTGATGTCGTCGTTTTTGAAACTGTTGTTCGACAAAGGAAGATTCGGTTTTATAAGCGCAATCAACGAGTTTTATCAGAAACTGGCGGATGATCTCAAGGGCGTTGCGCGTGCCAGTATTGTTTCGGCCAATGAGCTTTCATCCGAAGCGGTCGAGAAGATTCGCAAGGCGTTGTCAAAGAAAACAGGCAAAGATATTGTCTTGGATATTAAAACGGACCCGTCTCTGATTGGTGGGGTGGTTACCAAAATTGGGGATCTTGTTTTGGATGGCAGCATCAAAACACAATTACTCAACATGAGAGAATCTTTAAAGAGGGGTGAAAGCGTATAATGGAATTAAGAGCTGAAGAAATTAGTCAGATCATCAAAGATCAGATCAAAGATTACGACAAGAAGGTGGAACTCAGTGAGACCGGCGTTGTTTTGTCGGTGGGCGACGGTATCGCCAGAGTATATGGGCTTGAAAAGGTGATGGCTCTCGAGCTGGTGGAATTCTCCGGCGGCATTCTCGGCCTTGTGCTGAATCTTGAAGAAGATAATGTCGGTGTCGCCATTATGGGTTCCGATATACAGATCAAGGAAGGCGATATCGTAAAACGTACCGGACGTATTGCTCAGGTGCCGGTGGGGGAACCAGTTCTGGGTCGTGTGGTATCGGCGGTCGGTGAACCTTTGGATGGAAAAGGGCCTATTGATTCTAAAGAATTTCGTCGTGTTGAAATGGTCGCTCCCGGTGTTATCGCCAGAAAAAGTGTTCATGAACCCATGGTAACCGGTCTCAAAGCTATTGACGCCATGACGCCCGTTGGACGCGGACAGCGCGAGCTGATCATCGGCGACCGTCAGATCGGTAAAACCGCTATCGCCATTGATGCCATTATCAGCCAGAAGGGACAGGACGTTTTTTGCGTGTATGTTGCCTGTGGCCAGAAGAAGTCAACGGTGGCGCAGGTGGTTTCAGCACTTGAAAAACATGGCGCCATGGCATATACAACCGTCGTTGCGGCCTGTGCCAGCGACCCGGCAACCCTACAGTATATCGCTCCGTATGCAGGATGTGCAATGGCCGAGTATTTCAGAGACACCAAGCGGCACTCCCTGATTATCTATGACGATCTTTCCAAGCAAGCGGCGGCGTATCGTCAGGTGTCGCTGCTGCTCAGACGTCCTCCCGGACGTGAAGCTTACCCCGGTGATATTTTTTACAACCATTCTCGTTTGCTCGAACGTTCCGCCAAACTCAACGATGAGTTGGGTGCGGGGTCTCTCACGGCGCTTCCGATTATCGAGACACAGGCTGGCGACGTTTCCGCATACATTCCCACCAATGTTATTTCCATTACCGACGGTCAAATTTATCTGGAACCCAAATTGTTCTTTGCCGGTGTGCGTCCTGCGATCAACGTCGGGTTGTCTGTTTCCCGCGTCGGCGGTGCTGCCCAGACCAAAGGCATGAAACAGGTCGCCGGTACGTTGCGGCTCGATCTGGCGCAATACAGAGAACTTGAAGCGTTTGCAGCATTTGGCAGCGATCTGGACAAATCAACGCAGAATCAGCTCACCCGTGGTGCTCGCCTGGTCGAGATTTTAAAACAGCCGCAGTACAAACCGCTTCCGATGGAAAAACAGGTTACCATTCTGTTTGCAGGCACCAGAGGTTTTCTCGATAAATATTCCATTGATGTACTGGCCAAATACGAAGCTGGGCTTTATGCCTTCATCGAGGAGAGACATCCGAGTATTTTTACCGAACTGGCCGAGAAAAAAATCATCACCGATGATCTTGATAAAATGCTCAGGGCAGCCTTGACTGAATATGATGAGGAATTCAAGGATACCATCAAATGATGAGTGTGAATATTAACATCTCTGCTGTCTGATATTAAGGACGATTCAATATGGCAAGACTAAAAGATGTTCAAAACAAGATCAGTGCGGTCAAGAAAACCAAACAAATCACCAAAGCCATGAACATGGTAGCCGCTTCCAGACTTCGCGGGGCGCAGATGAATATGGAGGCCTTTCGTCCTTATGCGAACAAATTTGCCGAAGTGTTGACCAGTTTGTCGCAGAAAGCGGGAGAAGGGACGAGTCCTCTGCTTGTTCCACGAGAAGAAGTCAAAGCGGTGCATGTCGTGTTGTGTACGTCGGATAGAGGGTTGTGCGGCGGTTTCAATACCAATCTGGTCACCAAAGCGGAAAAATTTGTCAATGATATCACGGGGAAGGGGATGGATGTTTCCATTACAAATTTTGGGAAGAAGGGGCGTGATTGGTCCCGAAAGGCCAAAATGTCCATCGCCGCTGAACACGTTGGGATCATCGGAACAACCATTGGGTTCAATGTCGCCTCCACTGCCGGTCGCAAGCTGGTTGACCAGTTCCTGGCCGGTGTTTACGACGAAGTCTATGTTGTTTTTTCTGAATTCAAAACAATGTCCAAACAGGTGCCTGTTATTGAAAAGATATTGCCCATTACCCCGTTTGACACTGAAGCCGTTCCTTCTGCAGATACGGACAAGCCCTACCAGGCCGAACATATCTGCGAGCCGTCACCTGCTGGTCTCTTGGGCGAATTGTTGCCGATGAATGTATATGTTCAGTTACACAGGGCTTTTTTGGAAACATCTACCAGCGAGCATGCTGCCAGAATGATGGCTATGGAAAACGCCACAACCGCGTGCAACGATATGATCGGAAGTCTGACGCTTGCTTACAACAAGGCAAGACAGGCGGCGATTACCGCGGACCTTATGGATATTGTCGGCGGCGCGGAAGCTCTCAAAGGTTAATCAAACGATGCAGCATATCGAAGGATAGGAGGATTTTTGATGGGACAGAATATTGGTTATATCAAACAGGTAATGGGGCCTGTTGTTGACGTTGAATTCGAGCAGGGGCAATTGCCGAAAATTTTGACCGCTCTTCTGGTTAGCAACTCAGCGATCAATGACGAACCTGATAATCTTGTTATCGAAGTCGCCCAGCACCTGGGCGATAATATTGTGCGTACCGTTGCCATGGACGTTACCGACGGACTGGTTCGCGGAATGCCCGTAAAAGACACCGGCAACCCGATCATGATGCCGGTTGGCAAGGCGGGGTTGGGAAGGGTTTTGAACGTTGTCGGAAGGCCCGTTGACGGGCTTGGCCCCATCAGCCAGGAAAAGATGATGCCCATTCATCGTGACGCTCCTAAATTTACGGAGCAGGATACGACGGTACGGGTTCTCGAAACGGGCGTCAAAGTGATTGACCTGCTGGTGCCGTTTCCCCGTGGTGGAAAGATGGGGCTTTTCGGTGGTGCTGGCGTAGGAAAAACCGTTATCATGATGGAAATGGTCAATAACATCGCCATGCATCATGGTGGTATCTCGGTTTTTGCCGGTGTGGGTGAAAGAACACGCGAAGGTAATGACCTGTATCACGAAATGAAAGATTCCGGCGTTCTTCCCAAAGCGGCTCTGATTTATGGTCAGATGACAGAACCCCCCGGAGCAAGAGCGCGCGTGGCGCTTTCCGCATTGACGGCGGCGGAATATTTCCGTGACATCGAAGGTCAGGACGTTCTGATTTTTATTGATAATATTTTCCGGTTTACACAGGCCGGTTCCGAAGTTTCGGCCCTTCTGGGTCGTATGCCATCTGCGGTGGGGTATCAACCGACACTGGCGGTTGACCTCGGTACGCTTCAGGAACGTATTACCTCTACCCATAAAGGCGCCATTACCGCAGTACAGTGTGTTTACGTGCCTGCAGACGACTTGACAGACCCGGCGCCGGCGACCACATTTGCGCATCTCGACGGAACGGTCGTTCTTTCCCGTCAGATCGCCGAACTTGGAATTTATCCGGCGGTGGACCCGCTCGATTCAACATCGAGAATTCTGGATGCCGCTTATATTGGTGACGAGCATTATCAGGTTGCCAGAACCGTACAGAAGGTGCTTCAGAAATATAAAGAATTACAGGATATTATTGCAATTCTGGGTATTGATGAATTGTCTGACGAAGACAAGTTGACGGTTGCCAGGGCCCGAAGAATTCAAAGATTTTTGTCGCAGCCTTTCCATGTTGCTGAAACCTTTACCGGTATGAAGGGGGCTTACTGCAAGATCGAAGATACCGTTAGAGGTTTCAAAGAAATTTGCGAAGGAAAACATGACGATCTTCCTGAACAGGCTTTCTATATGGTAGGCGGTATCGAAGGCGCTGTTGAGAAAGCTAAAAAAATGGCCGAAGCACAATAATCTAGTTTGAGGACAAACGAATGGCTGGAAATATAAAACTTGAAGTTGTTACTCCAGAGAAATCTGTTGTCAGTGAAGAAGCGCAGATTGTAATCGCTCCGGGTACACTTGGAGAGTTTGGTGTGCTCATTGGCCATACACCGTTTTTAACAACATTAAAACTGGGCGTGATCCGCTATAAAGATGCCAAAGGTGTCGAACGTTTTGTGTTTGTCAGTGGCGGTTTTGCGGAAGCCCTTCCGGATCGGGTAACTGTTCTGGCGCAATCGGCGGAACGTCGGCGAGATATTGATGTCAGCCGTGCGAAAGCCGCTTACGAACGAGCTATGAGCAGAATCGAGGGAAAGGCAAAGGAAGATATTGACTTTGTGAGAGCCAAAGCCGCCCTTGACAGGGCCCTGTATCGTGTGAAACTGGCCGAAACCCTTAGATAACCCGCTTTTGTTTTAACTCGCTGTGTTGTATAATGAAAGGCAGATCACCGAGGTGGTCTGCCTTTTTTATTGTTTTGTTGCATCATTGACGGCTTCGTAAAAAGTCCGGATGCTGCGTTGCGCTGCATTCATCGTTGCGGCGCACCATAAGTACGCCTCACGCCTTGCGGATTTGCGCGCCTTGCCCGCGGCCTTTTTTAAAAAGCCGTCTGAAATTCGACTTTTTACGAAGTCATCATCATTTACGACGGTCTTTATAACGTGGTGAAATATGAAGAATATGCCTCAGACACTGGCTGTAATAATTTTGGCGGCTGGTTTAGGGAAGCGTATGAAATCGCAAATGGCGAAAGTATTGCATCAAATTGCCGGAAAACCAATGCTGTATTACGTTATTGATGCCGCCAGAAAGCTGACGGATCGCAATATCCATGTCATTGTCGGTTTTCAATCAGAGCAGGTGCAGACGTCCATGAACCAGTATTTCGATGTTCATTATGTGCATCAGACCCAGCAATTGGGAACCGGTCATGCTGTTTCCTGCGCCATGCCATTTTTGAATGAGACTGTTGAAAATGTCATTATTTTGTGTGGAGATACACCATTGATTCAGGCATCAACGCTTGATATGCTTTTTCAATATCACCACAATAAACAAAACGATATTACGATTCTGGCTGTAGAGATGCCGGATCCGACAGGTTATGGCAGATTGCTGATGAACATGGATCAATGTGTAACAGAAATTGTCGAAGAAGCGGATGCAACTTCAGAACAGCGAAAAATTAATGTTGTCAATGCCGGTATATATTGTGTAAACAGACAATTCTTAAATGAGTCACTTGGGTCTTTGAATACCCGAAATGCACAGAACGAGATGTATTTGACGGATATTGTAGGTATTGGATATCGGCAGGGCAGGAAAATCGGAGCGCTGATTGCAGATGATCCGCTTGAAACGATGGGTGTCAATTCTCTGGAAGACTTGAAAGCCGCGGAGATTCAGATGCTTCACCAAACAAAATCTTGACAACCATGAGTTTCCATGAGTATATAAAAAGCGAGGTGAGATGGTGGAAAATGAGATGCAGTTAATTCAGCAATTTGACGAAATAGAAAATAAGGTTGAATGCCTGATTGGTATTTGCCGATCTCTCGAATCGGCCAATATGGAACTTCGTAATATGGTCTCCAGCCTTGAGAGCGAGCTGAAAATCAAAGACGAAACAATTACGAATTTGACGGATGAAAAACTGTTGGTGCAGTCGAAAATCGAGACGATTCTGGAAAAACTCGAGAAGATGACCGCCAGTAATTCAAATCCATTGCCGTGAAAATTGACGATTTCATAAAGTGTTTTATTCGCTACTGGTATTCTTCATCGTTGGGGCATGTTGTAAGATATCAACGATGAAGAAGTTACGCTTTTTGCATGCAGCCGTTTTTACGACATTGTCTAACATTAAGTTTGTTTACGAAAATATCAAACTTGTTTGATATAGAGTTTAAGATAACGATTTTAGGAAGCCATTGGTGAGGGAAAGATACGTTTCTTTAACTGGTTGTTGCCTGTGATCTTAAATCTAAAAACTATATAAGGTGGTAATTTTCTTTTGGAAGATTTTTTGTCTATAACACTTTTTAATCAAACCTACAAGTTCAGGTTTGACACCGACAGGCTGAGCGGTCAAGAAGTTGCGGGGGTCTTGCTTGGTGAGATCGAAAAAGTGGAGGCGCAACAGGAGCGGTCTGTACATGCCAATAAATTCGTCGTGCTGCTTATAGCGGCATTGAATATAGCTCTTGATAATGTAACCCTGAGGGGTAACTGTCAAACTCAGTTATCGGCTGTTAGCAATCGTTCCGCGCAACTGATTCGTCGTCTCGATAGTTACATTGCGCTGCATATGGACTTGATGGGGAACTGATCCACTTATAAATTTTGTGATATTTTTGTGAAGTCGTAAATATTGATGTTCTCGTAAAAAGTCGAATTTCGGACGACTTTGTAAAAAGGCCGCAGGCAAGGCGCGCAAATCCTGAGGAGTGAGGCGTACTTATGGTACGCCGCAACGACGAAGGATGCAGCGCAACGCAGCATCCGGACTTTTTACGAAGCCGTCAATATTGATTTGGTGGTTGCTTATTCCGGTATATAAGCCCCTGCCGTGTTCGTTACTGGAAGATGTCCTTTGTCCCAACATTAATTGAACAGGGGCTTACCTGATTTTGGTGTGCAAGTTCTGCTCGTACAGAAAAGCCTGAAAAAATCACACACGTCCCAAATTTCCACGTTTGGCTCAAAGGCCTTACAAAACGGCACAGTGGTGGGGGCTTATATGCTGGTTTTCTAAATTTTTAGGGGTAGGGCGTAAATCCTGAATCCGTTTTCATTCCATCCATTTCCTGTCATCGTCTTTTTCTTCACTGTCTTTCCTCGATATGTTCGATGGGTTTGCAGAATCAATCTCTGTATTTTTCCTGTCGAATCTTACGCTTTCTTGGCGAATCCATCATTGTGATTGTTATCATGAATCCATCCCGTGTCGGACCGGTATTGGGCCGATACACGGATGACACTCCAGGAGATAATGAATGAATGAATATGCAGTATTGTTGAGTATTATCGGTTTCGGCGCGGGGTTTGCGGTTGCATACTGGATGAAGCTCAAAAGCCTGAAAGACAGGATTGCCGATGCTGAAGCCGAATCCGCCCGGATATATCAGGATGCGCGGCATCGTGCGGACACGCTGGTTAAAGAGGCGCAAATCGAGGCGAAAGATGTCATTTTCAGGATGAAAAGCGAAGTTGATTCTGATACCCGAGAGATACGTTCCGAACTGAAAAAGAAGGAAAATTGGCTGATTCAGAAAGAAGAAAATATAGATCGAAAAATTGAACAGGTAGAACGGCGGGAACAGGATGCCTTCAAAAAAGAGAAAGCCCTGCTGGAACTGGAAGAACAGATCGAAAAAAAGGATATCGAATATAAAGGCCTCATCGAAGATCAGAAAAAAATGCTCGAAAGAATATCCTGTCTTTCTTGCGAGCAGGCCAAAGATTTGTTGATCCGTGCCATGGAAAACGAAGCTCGATACGAAGGCGCAAGGCTCATCAAACGAATTGAGGCCGAAACGCTGGAAGAAGCGGATAAAAAGGCCAAGAAAATAATTTCCACGGCCATCCAGAGGTATTCGGGTGATTTTGTTGCTGAAAGAACTGTGTCGGTGGTAGCGCTTCCGGGTGATGAAATGAAAGGGCGTATCATTGGCAGAGAAGGTCGCAATATCCGGGCTCTCGAGGCGGCGACAGGAATTGATCTCATTATTGACGATACTCCTGAAGCGGTCATTTTATCCGGGTTCAATCCCGTGCGACGAGAGGTGGCGCGTCTTTCTCTGATTCGCCTGATCGCCGATGGACGGATCCATCCAGCCAGAATCGAGGATGTCGTTAAAAAAGTCACGCAGGAAGTGGATGTGACTATAAAAGAAGCGGGAGAACAGGCCGCTTTCGATCTGGGAGTGCATGGCATTCATCCGGAACTTGTTAAATATATTGGAAGTCTTAAATTCAGGACAAGTTATGCGCAAAATGTTCTTCAGCATTCGGTAGAGGTCGGTTTTCTTTGTGGGATCATGGCATCCGAGCTGGGGTTGAATTCCAAACTGGCCCGAAGAATGGGGCTGCTTCATGATTTGGGCAAGGCCATAGATCACGAAGTCGAAGGGCCGCATGCAATTATCGGCTCAAAACTGGCCAAGAAATTCGGTGAGTCTCCCAAAGTGGTTCACGCGATCGCCGCGCATCATGAAGATGTGCCTCCCAGCACGGTGTATGCGTTTCTGGTGCAGGCTGCCGATGGCCTTTCAGGGGCCCGGCCTGGCGCGCGTAAAGAATTGCTTGAAAATTACGTCAAACGGCTTGATGATCTCGAAAAAATCGCCAATTCTTTTCATGGCGTGTCCAATTCATATGCGATACAGGCTGGCAGGGAACTGCGAGTGATCGTTGAGAGCGATATCATTTCCGACGAGGAAACAACGCTGCTCAGCAGGGATATTGTGAAGAAAATTGAAGAAATGTTGACCTTTCCGGGACAAATAAAGGTAATGGTGATTCGAGAAACCAGAGCTATTGAATTTGCCAATAAATAGGATTTCAAAATCATGAAAAATATCATCGAAGTTCTGAGAGAAAGAGGGTTTATCGAACAAACAACGCATGATAGCGAGCTTTTCAATTATCTGGAAAGTGGCAGTGTCGCCTGTTATATCGGTTTCGATCCGACGGCGTCAAGCCTGCATGTGGGGAGTCTGGTGCCGATCATGTCGCTGGCGCACATGCAGCGACACGGCCACAGACCCGTTGCGCTGGTGGGCGGTGGCACCGGCCTGGTGGGAGATCCCAGCGGAAAAACAGAAACCCGGCAATTGTTGACGAAGGCGCAGGTTGATGACAATGTGGTGGGTATCAAGCATCAGCTTTCCCGGTTTCTCGATTTCAGCGATGGTAAATCACAACTTCTGAACAATGCGGACTGGCTTTCCGAGCTGAAGTATATTCCTTTTTTGAGAGATATCGGAAAACATTTTTCCGTCAATCGCATGATAAAATCGGAAAGCTATCGCATGAGACTCGAAGCTGAAGATGGTCTCAATTTCATAGAATTCAATTACATGCTGCTTCAGGCATATGACTATCTGGAGCTATTCGATCGAACGGGGTGCCTGCTTCAGATGGGTGGCAGCGACCAGTGGGGCAACATTGTGGCCGGTATTGACCTGATCCGGCGTCTGAGGCAGAAAACGGCTTTTGGTATCACATTTCCATTGATTACGACCAGTACGGGCGCTAAAATGGGAAAAACGGCCAGGGGCGCGGTATGGCTGGATCCGGAAAGAACGACGCCATATGAATATTTTCAGTTCTGGATCAATACCGATGATGCCGATGTCGCCCGGTTTTTAAGGCTTTTTACGTTTTTGCCGGTGAATGAAATCGCGACAACCGAAAATCTCAAGGACGCGGACATCAACTGCGCCAAAGCCGTACTGGCGTTCGAGGCCACAAGTCTGGCGCATGGAATTGAAGAAGCGATCAAGGCATATCGGGCGTCGGCAGGTGTTTTTGGCGCGCGAGTCATTTCCGATCACATTCTGCCATCGAGCAATATTCCCCGAAGAGACGTTCAGCAAGACGATCAGTCCGTGCCGCATTCATTTGTAAGCTGCGGCGATCTTGAACAGGGGGTTCCGGTTTTTAAATTGTTTTTCAATTCCGGGCTGACCGCGTCCGGAGGCGCTGCAAGGCGGCTTATCGAACAGGGCGGCGCCTATGTCAATGGCGTTCGGGTGACGTCTGTAGATTACATGATAAGCGATCGGGATTTGCATGACGGTGAAATACTTCTGAGTTCCGGTAAGAAAAAATTCCATAAAATCAAATGCTCGGATATTGTGCCTGACCAGAACCAGGGCGCTTTGAAAAATGGATAATAACAGATGGGGCATATCCTGAAATTACAATGATATTGAAGTGGATCGCCGATATTCTGGGATGGGCGGGGGCTGTATGCCTGTTGATGGCTTATGCGCTGCTTTCCACAGACAAACTGAAGGGAGACGCCGTCTGTTATCAGACACTCAATTTGCTGGGGGCTGGTTTTCTGATGGTAAATTCCATGTATTATGGGGCGTATCCATCGGTGACTGTCAACGGAATATGGATGGGTATCGGCATGTTTTCACTGATATGGCGTCGAAAAGCGGAGTGAACTTCAGGCGACAGGCATTATTTCCGTATTTTTATCCCCGAACTTCGAGGCATTTATGAGAACGGAACAAAGACAGTGGACGCTTTCCCAGTCATGGACATCGGCGGCGTCGGCTTTTATGACCGAATCCGCTCAACTGGTCATGTTGTTTGGCGCGACGGCGATTCTGAAAGAGCGCTGTCTCATCGAGCAGGTAAGCGCGGCATATCCCAATGCCCATTTGTTTGGATGCTCCACCGCCGGGGAAATCTGCGGCGATCAGGTATTGGACAATACCCTGGTATCCACTGCCATTTATTTTGAACATACTCCGGTCATGGGGGGGCAGATACGGCTGACGCAAACGGAAAACAGCTTTCATGCCGGAAAATTGTTGGCGGAGCTTCTCAATCCCGAAGGTTTGACGCACGTCATGGTTTTGTCCGATGGGCTTGCGGTCAATGGTAGCGATCTGGTGCGGGGGGTGACACAGCACCTTCCCGATCGCGTCACCGTTACCGGCGGTCTTGCCGGAGACGGCGAGCGTTTTGGTGAGACGCTGACATTCTGGGACAGTACTCCTGAAAAGGATACCATTGCGGTGGTGGGATTCTACGGAGATCGTTTGAAAGTGCGGTACGGTTCCATGGGGGGATGGGATCCATTTGGGCCTGAACGACTCATCACCCGCTCCGACGGAAATGTGCTGTACGAGCTGGACGGATCGTCGGCGCTGGCGTTGTATAAAAAATATCTGGGCGAATATGCGGATGGTCTTCCTGCAACCGGGCTTCATTTTCCGCTCAGTGTTCGGACGGCTGTCGGTGAGACAGGGGTTGTGCGGGCGATTCTTGCGGTTCGCGAAAAGGATCAAAGCCTCAGATTTGCCGGAGACGTTCCTCTGGGCGCGTATGCGCGCTTGATGAAGGCCAATATTGACAGACTGATTGATGGCGCTGTAGGCGCTGCTGAGACCAGTTGTCAGGATATGAAAGATGTACCTCCGGAACTGGCGATTCTCATCAGTTGTGTTGCCAGAAAATTGGTACTCAGGCAGCGGGTCGAAGAAGAGGTGGAGGGCGTGCAAAATATTTTGGGCAGGCATACCGTTATGACAGGTTTCTATTCCTATGGCGAAATTTCGCCGTTTACCCCTGGCGGCAAATGTGAACTTCACAACCAGACCATGACGATCACCACTTTTTTGGAAATATGATGCGATGCACAGCCTGTTGAAACGCCAGTTACGCAGGTATTTCGGGGATGCTCCGATGTCCGTTGAATATCGGAGGTTCCTGGACGCCGTGAACGATGCTTACGAGGCATCCGATCAGGACCGCAAGATGCTGGAGCGGTCACTCGAACTGAGTTCTCAGGAACTGCTCCAGGCAAATGCCGAGATGCGGGCTATTTTTCAGGCGATTCCAGACCTGCTGTTTCGTCTCAATGCCAATGGAAAAATCATTGATTATGAGGCCGGCGGCGCCGATGATTTTTTTTTGCCGCCAACCGATCTGATCGGAAAACGCATTCAGGATGTTCCTTTTAAAGAGATCGGCGAAGATTTTCAGAAGGCGATTCATAAAGTTCAGATGACGAGATTGCTGACCAGTTTTGACTATGCCATGCAAATTCACGGACGGAAGCAGTTTTATGAAGCCCGCATATTGCCGCTGCTCGAAGATCAGATCATCATCATTATTCGGAATATCACAAGACGCAAACAGTTCGAAGAAACCTTAAGAGAATTTCAGAAGCGGCTTGAAAATATCATCAGCTTTCTTCCGGACGCCACGTTTGTTATTGATAAAGGGGGCAGGGTGATCGCCTGGAATCGGGCGATCGAGGCCATGACAGGCGTTCGCGCCGAAGATATGATCGGGAAAACCGATTACGCATATGCGCTGCCGTTTTATGGGGAGAGAAGGCCGATTCTCATAGACCTTGTTCTTAAACCCAAACAGGAGGTTGAAGAAAAATATTCTCAGGTGAAACGGCAGGGAGCGATCCTCGTGGGTGAGGTGCATATTCCAGGATTCAGAGGCAAAGGAATTTTTCTCTGGGGCGCGGCCTGCACGCTGCATGACTCTGAAGGCAATGTCGTCGGCGCGATTGAATGTATTCGCGATATTACCGAGAGTAAACAGGCGGAAGCCGCCATGATCCGCGCGGAGGAAAAATATCGCAGTATTTTCGAGAATGCCGCGATGGGGATATTTCAGAGCAATTTCGAAGGACGAATTCTGAGCGCCAATCCAGCGTTTGCGCGCATTCTCGGATATGATTCTCCCGATGATCTGATGCACAGTATCACCGATATCGCCCGACAATTGTGGGTGAATCCGGATCAGCGGACCGAGCTTTTGCGTACGGTAAATCGGCAGGAAACGGTCACGGAATTCGAGATACAGGCGTTTCGCAAGGATCACAGCGTGGTATGGCTCACTCTGAACATCCGCGTGGTGCGTGACGCCGCTGGAAAACTCAGTTACGTTGATTGTTCCGCTCAGGATATCACGGATCGCAAGATGCTGGAATCACGGCTTCTCCACTCTCAAAAAATGGAAGCCATTGGTACGCTTGCAGGGGGGATCGCGCATGACTTCAACAATATCCTGTCGGTGATTCTGGGGTACAGTGAAATGGCCGTCATGAATCCGGGCCGAGCGCAGACAGAGTACTGCATAGAACAGATATCCAAAGCGGCTGACCGTGCGAAAAGTCTGATACAGCAGATTCTTGCCTTCAGCCGTAATGCGGAAAAAGAAGTTGGGCCTGTGAACATGGCATTAATCGTCAAAGAGGCGCTGACGCTGTTGCGAGCGACGATTCCGTCCACGATTAAAATTAGAGAAAACATTGTTCGCGATATGTTCACAGTTCTGGCCGATCCGACCCAGATACATCAGATACTGCTGAATCTTTGCACCAACGCTGCGTGGGCGATGCGAGAGAAGGGGGGCATTCTCGGAGTCCATCTCTCCAATGTGGAAATTCATCCGGACATGACAATTTCACACCCGGATTTGCATCCTGGCGTTTATGTGAATCTGACGATCAGCGATACCGGTGTTGGTATGGCGCCGAATGTGTTACAGCGGATATTCGATCCCTTCTTTACCACCAAAAAGATCGGAGAAGGCACGGGGCTGGGGCTTTCCGTGGTATATGGAATTGTCAGGGACTATGGCGGAACGATTGTCGTACAGAGTGAACCGTCCTCAGGATCGATTTTCAACGTGTATCTGCCGGCGATTATCCATGAGGATCGTCCGGTGGAAACAGGTATGGCGGAGTCAATTCCAACAGGTTGCGAAAGTATTCTGCTTGTAGATGACGAACCCATGCTCGCAGAAATGTGGCGGGACATGCTCAAAGGGCTGGGCTACCGGATGACCGCGATAACGGACCCCGTAAAGGCGCTCGAAATTTTCGACGCGCATCCTGACGATTTCGACATCATTCTTACCGATATGACCATGCCCGATATGACCGGTATAGATTTATCCGCAAAATTGCTTAAAATTCGAGACAACATCCCTATCATGCTGTACACCGGTTTCAGCGAGCTGATTACCGAAGAAGACGTCCGAAAGGCCGGCATCCGAGATTTTGTCATGAAACCGATTTCTTTGAGAGAAATTGCCTTCAGGATCAGAAAGATTTTGGATGAGTAAAACGGATGTTCTCGTAAAAAGTCGATTTTGAGGAGTGATGCGTACTTATGGTGCGTCGCAATGACGAAGGATGCAGCGCAACGCAGCATCCGGACTTTTTACGAAGTCGTCAAGACTGTTTCGGATGCTGTGCTGTAAATAACGTCCGGTGTGAGACAGGGGATTGCCAGCAAGAGCTTCCGGCGTGCCGCACCCCACCACATTACCGCCGGCGTCTCCGCCTTCTGGTCCAAGGTCTATCAGGTAATCGGCAGATTTAATGACGTCCAAGTGATGCTCGATAACCAGAACGGTGTTGCCGGCATCTACCAGGCGGTTTAGAATGTGCAGCAGATTCTGAATGTCCGCGATATGAAGCCCTGTGGTGGGTTCATCCAGGATATAAAGGGTTTTGCCAGTGCCTTTTTTGGATAGCTCGCTGCTCAGTTTGATTCGTTGAGCCTCGCCACCCGAAAGTGTTGTGGCAGGCTGTCCCAGCCGGATATAGTCCAGTCCGACATCGTAAAGTGTTTGCAGCTTTGTGTGGATGGCCGGAATTTTTTCGAAGAATTCCAGGGACTGATGCACCGTCATATCCAGGACATCAGCGATGTGCTTGCCTTTATACCGGATTTCGAGCGTTTCTCGATTATAGCGTTTTCCGCTGCATACATCGCAGGTGACATATACATCCGGAAGAAAGTGCATTTCGATTCTGATGACGCCATCTCCACCGCAGGCTTCGCACCGTCCGCCCTTGACATTGAAGCTGAAACGGCCCGACTTGAAACCTCGCTGACGGGCATCCTGGGTTTTGGCGAACAAGTCCCGGATATGGGTGAACACACCCGTATAGGTGGCGGGGTTGGAGCGGGGGGTTCTACCGATCGGCGATTGATCAATGTTGATGACCTTGTCTATGAATTCAAGACCTTTCAGTTGGGTGTAGGGCGCTGCCGGAATTCGGGAATGATACAGGCGTTGTTTCAGCGCGTTGTACAGGGTTTCCAGCACCAGCGTGGATTTTCCAGAACCTGAAACTCCGGTCACACAGATGAAACATCCCAGCGGAAACCCGGTTTGTACGGATTTGAGATTGTGGCCACTGGCCCCTTCGATTCGGATCCATTGTCCGTTTCCATATCTCCGGGTGGATGGTATTTCAATTCTTTTCCGTCCGGAGAGATATTGACCGGTCAGGGATTTGTCATACTTTACGATATCCTCCGGGCTTCCTGAAAATATCACTTCACCGCCCAGAACCCCGGCGCCCGGCCCCATATCCACCACATGATCCGCCGCCAGAATGGTTTCTTCGTCATGCTCCACCACCAGTACGGTATTTCCCAAATCTCGCATCTGTTCCAGCGCGGAGAGCAAACGCTGATTATCTCTTTGATGCAATCCGACGCTGGGTTCATCGAGTACATACAGAACACCGGTCAATTTTGAGCCAATCTGGGTTGCCAGGCGGATTCGCTGGCTTTCACCGCCGGAAAGTGTGTTCGCGGAACGGTCGAGGGTCAGATAAGAAAGCCCCACATGGTCCAAAAATCCCAGCCGTTCGATTACTTCTTTCAGAATGCGTTCGGCGATGACCTGCTGTCTGCCGGAGAGCTTCAAGTGTTGAAACCGTTCCAGGGCGCCGCCAATGGACAGAGATGTCAGCTCACTCAAGGAGTACCCCTGAACCCTGACGGAACGAGCGGCTGGATTCAGGCGGGAACCGGCGCAGACCGCGCAGGGCCTGAAGCTCATATACTGCTGGATTTCATCCCTTGCCCACGACGAATCTGTGGCTTTGTAGCGTCGTTCCTGCTTGGGGATAATGCCTTCGAATGGTCTGGAATAGTCAATACGGCGCGCATCGTGTTCGATATGAAAATGGATGGGGGTTTCACCGGATCCGTACAGCAGCACCTGGCGAAACGCCTCGGGAAGGTCTTTGTAAGGGGTATAGATATCGGCGCCATACGTCTGGGTAAGCGCTTCCAGAAATTCGATGAATTGCAACGAGTCGCGTTTCGCCCATGGCAGCACCGCGCCCTCTCGCAGGGACAGTTCGGGATTGGGAATGACCAGGTCTGGATCTACCGCCGTAATGGCGCCCAATCCATCACAAGTGGGGCATGCTCCATGAGGAGAATTGAAGGAAAAACTGGCCGGAGTGAATGGCGGATAGCTGATGCCGCACGTCATACAGACGGCTTTTTCACTGAAGACAAGCGGTTCTGCCTGGCCCACGATCTCCACGATCGCTATGCCGCCGGATTGAGAGAGGGTCAACTCCAGTGAATCCGCCAGGCGATTTTCCATACCGGGTTTGATGATAAGGCGATCCACCACGACATCAATGGTGTGATGTGTTTTTTTGTCCAGATCCTTGATCTGTTCGATGTCTTTGAAATCTCCATTGACCCGGACCTTTGAAAACCCCTGACGCATGAGCTGTTTGAACAGTTTGTCATGACTTCCGTTCCGATCTTTCACCAGCGGGGCCAGGAGAATGATTCGGGATCCGGTTTCCAGAGATGTCAAATGGTCCATCATCTGATCCAGACTTTGACTGACGATGGGCGCGCCGCAGCGATGGCAGTGAGGAATACCGACTCTGGCGAAAAGGAGTCTGAGATAATCATAGATTTCCGTAACGGTTCCGACGGTGGATCTGGGGTTGTGGCCTGCCGTTTTTTGTTCGATGGCGATAGCCGGGGACAATCCTTCGATGAAATCCACGTCTGGTTTTTCCATCCGTTCCAGGAACTGACGGGCATATGTGGAGAGCGATTCCACATACCGGCGCTGACCTTCGGCGTACAGGGTGTCAAACGCCAGAGAAGATTTCCCTGATCCCGAAAGCCCGGTAATTACCACCAGGCGGTTTCTGGGGATATCTACGTCTATATTCTTGAGATTGTGTTGTCTGGCGCCCCGCACCAGGATGTGATTCGTTGTCATTATGGATTCGAGAGCCTTGTCTGAATGGACGCCTTTTGAAACTCAAAGCTCTCATATACTTTAAACGGTCATAAACTGCAATTGCTATCCCCTCCCCCTCCGGGGCGGGAGAGGGAACAGCTTCATCCGAGCTTGCCTCGTTCCCGTGCGATGTTGATGTAGGTTTCAACGGTGTTGGCGGGCGGTATCCAGCGATCTTCCGGCTTTTTTTCAAGCAGATGAATCGCATCGAAGTTGCAAGCGGCCACGCAAAGTCCGCAGCCGATGCAGCGTTCTTTTTTGACATGGGCGACGTCCTCGACGACGATGGCCTGCATCTGGCAGCGCTCCGCACACATGCCGCACCCCGTGCAGTTATCGGCGGCGACTTCGGCGAAGTAGCTGGTGTTGACCGCTCTGGCGGGTTCATCGAGCTGGTTCAGGTTCTTCAGAATCTGGCAGCAGCACCCGCAGCACATGCAGATGTTGGTGGGTTTTTGAGAATTGCCGGGTTGCAGCACCAGACCGGCTTCCATGCCTTTGGCCAGAATATCCAGCGCTTCCTCCTGATTGATGGAGCGGCCAAGCCCGTTTTCTTCATAAAAATAGGCGCCGCTGCCAAAGGACAGGCAGACCTCGATAGGTTTGTCACAGCCTTTGCCGGCCATCTTGTGTTCGGTTCGGCAGATGCACGGAGCCACCACGATCTTGGTTTGCTGCCGGATGATTTTTTCAGCTTCGTCGTAAGGCATGGTGAGCATTTCCGCAGAAATACTCTTGGAAATGGGAATCACCCGGAGCTGCTTGGTTTTGGTTTCCGTCCAGGCCTGCTGCATCAGATAGGGGGCATATTCGTTGAAGTCCTTGATCAGTTCCAGATCGAGACTTTTGACATGGTACTCCCAAATGCCCACCACAAACTGGGCGGCCATGTAATAAGTCTGACCATGCCGGCTGGAGCGGTAAATCAGCCCCTTTCGGGACATGTCTTCCAGTACTGGTGTCAGCACCGCTTCCTCCATCTGAAGCCTTGCCGCAATCGCGGACGCCGGTTCCGGCATCATGACCAGACCGGCGGCGATACGAGCTTCTTCGGGGGTGAAGAGCCGCTTGAGGATCCGGATTTCAACGCCGGTTTCCGTCGCCGGAAAGCCGGCTGGCAAATTGTCCAAATGCTGTGCAAGATTTTGATAAACGTCGTTCATAAGAATCTCCTTGCCGCTATCAGGCATTCATTTCGTAGGCGTCTTTCAGTGGATAGACATATTGGGTCCAAACCGTGTCAAATCGCTCTGGAGACACCGCGGATTTGCGGATCATTTTGAGGCATAAATCCATCTGGGCCGGCGTGCTGGACGGCTTGGCGTAAAGCTGAAGCGCAAACTTCGAAAAGTCGCGCGCCATGACATCGAAAATTTGATCCACCACCGCGTCTTCAACCGCATGAATGGCGGCGTTTTCAAGAATCAGTTGGCCGTATGCCACCAGTGTGAACAGCTCTCCTATTATCAGCAGAAAATCAATATCTTTGGTCTGCTCCGCGCTGGGGGTGGCGGTCGTCAGAAATGTTTTGAGGACCTCGATCTGAGACTTGAATATCTCGATATTGGGAAGATTCAGCCGGCTATAGGCGATCCGGTAGTCATGAAAACGAATCTTGCCAAGCCCCCGCGTAGGCCCTTGCTGGAACAGAAACTCGTCGTTGGCCGGGTCGGTTCTTCGGGGGATTTCCGGAAACTGGTCCGGATTGAAGAAATAGTTGGCCATGAACTTGATGATGAGGGCCATGTTCACATGCACCGTTCCCTCCAGCTTGGGAAGCGCGCGGATATCCCGGGCCGCCATTTCGAAGTACATGTCTTTTTCAAACCCCTTGGCGGCGATGACATCCCACAGAAGGTTGATGACTTCCTCGCCCTGGGTAGTGACCTTCATTTTGACCATAGGGTTATAGAGCAGGTAGCGGCGATCGGTCGCGGAGGCGCTTCGCATATAATCCGCGGCCCTGGAGGCAAACAGCTTCATGGCGATCAGACGGACGTAGGCGTCGGTGAAAAGCTGCCTTACGTGCGGAAAATCCGTCACGGAGTGATGGAACAGCCGGCGGCCGGCGGCGTGCCGAATGGCTTCATAAAAGGCGTGGGTGCAGATCCCGATGGATGCCCAGCCCAGATTGAATTTGCCCACATTGATCGTGTTCAGTGAGGAATCCCAGGCATTCTGACCGCGGGAAAGAATGTCGCTGTCGGTGATCGGATAACTGTGCAGCGCATATTCGGCGACGAAATTCTGGGAATTTACGACATTTTTGACGCATTCATAATTGGGGTGTTTGGAGTTGACGGCGAAAAACACATACTCATCGGAATCGGCTATCTTGCCGAAGGTGGAGACGATCGCCGCCTCATTGGCGTTGCCGATATAATATTTGCCGCCATCCGCCCGGTACTGACCGCCGCCGATATCGGTCAGTGTCATTTCACTGGCGTAAAGATCTGCGCCGTGCGCTTTTTCAGAGAGGCCGAAGGCGAAAATTTCGCCGTCTTTCAGAAGACCGGCGGTTTTCTGTTTCATGGGGTCATTCTGGCTCATCCAGAGCGGGCCAAGTCCCAGAATAGTGACCTGCCAGGTGTACCAGTAGGGCAGGCCGTAAAACCCCAGGATTTCACTGAAGTCACAGTTTCTGGAAGTATCCCACCGGCAGCCGGGTTCTCCGTAAGGGGCCGGCGTGAGCAGGGTGGAGAATATTTTGTTTTCTTTGATAAAATCCAGAAAATCCCGATACCACGCACGTTCGTGATCGTCGTGTTTGAGGCGGGCTTTCCCTTTGCTCTCGAAAAAACGGATGGTGTCGCGCATGATTTTACGCGATGGCGCATCCAGATGTTCAAATTGTTCCGATTTGGGATTCAGCAGATTCATAGGCTCCTCGTTGCAGCGCGGCTTGTTATCTTCGGATGGTCACCTTGTTCATGGTGACGGGGGTTACAGGGCGATCCATGGGGCCGGTCTGGACGACGCCGATGGCGTGAACGACGTCCATGCCTTTAATGACCTTCCCGAAAACCGAATGCCGGTTGTTCAGATGAGGGGTCGGGGCGAGCGTGATGAAGAACTGGCTGCCGTTGGTTCCGGGACCGGCATTGGCCATGGACAGAATTCCGGCGCTGTCATGCTTCAGGGATGGTTGAAATTCATCTCCGAACCGGTAGCCGGGGCCGCCGGTTCCGGTTCCCTGGGGACATCCGCCCTGAATGACGAAATCTCTGATGACACGGTGAAACGAAAGACCGTCATAAAAATTACCGTCGCGGTCTGTCTCCTGGCGCCCTTCCGCCAGATTGATGAAATTCCATACGGTTTCCGGGCATTCACGGGCGTAAAGCTCCGCTTCGAAGGTTCCCATGGATGTTTCAAATACGGCGACAGGGCGTTCGATATCTTCTTTGTGTGTGCTTTTGGTGATGGACATAATATGTTTCTCCTGATGGGGGGTTGATAAAATACAGACGGTCATTCCGTCCGTATAAAGCTCTTTACAGGTTTTTGACAACGGCATCAATGACGACGTTACAAAAAGGAAGCGTGCTTAATACTTGTATGCAAGCTATATGAATACAAAAAACTTATGCTTCCGTCATGCGGTGTTTCAAGGTCAGTTTTTTCAGCAGCATTCGTAAAATCATCTGCTCTTCCAGGGTAAGCGGTTCCAGAAAGTCCTGATTGGCGGCTTCCGCCAGGGGAATCAGGTTTTCCGTCAGATATCTGCCCTGCGCTGTCAGACAGACATTCAGCGCCCTTCGGTCTTCGGGGTGATCTTTTCTTTCCACAAAGCCCGCTTTTTCGAGCCGGTCAATAATGCCCGTCAGTGTGGCGCTATCTACCATGACCCTTTCTCCAAGTTCTCTGGCGGTCACCTGGTCATTTTCGTGGAGAAACCCCAGCACCATGCCCTGGGAGGATGTCACATGAGCATCGGTCAGACGGTTTTTCCAGAATTTGGCGGCCGCCTGACTGGCTTTGGCGAGTTGAAAAAAGATACACGATTCCGCTTTCATTTCGATTGTTCACCTGTCCGTATAATTAGCTTGCATACAAACATTTTATATCGCGATTGTCAATCAAAAATAGCGGAGCGTCTTGGAAATAGATGTTTCGGTACTGTAGATAGTTGACACTCTCGTAAAAAGTCAATTTTTGGACGACTTCGTAAAATGTTTACAGGCAAGGCGCGCAAATCATGAGGCGTGAGGCGTAGTTATGGTACGCCGCAATGACGAAGGGTGCAGCGCAACGCAGTATGCGGACATTTTACGAAATCGTCATCGTTGATCACGCCGATAACTCGGAAAGCCATCGGCTTGCCGAGCATACGGATATATTTTGGAAGGCTTGCTCATGACGAAGTTGATGAACAAGCTGAATCGCTTCAATATCAGGCTGTTTATTCAAAAAGTGTTGCAGATTGCGGGAAACTGAATTATCGGCGTATTTTACCTCGATCATGCGGATGATTCTGTCGTCTTCGCAAATGGCGAAATCCACCTCTTTACCCTCTTTGGTGCGAAGATAGTGCAACGCTGTATTCGTTCCTTTTGTATCTTGCAAATAGCCGATATGTTTGAGCAGACTTATGGCGCAGGTGTTTTCGAGACATATGCCGTCATCTCCCCGGACAAGGCCGGTGTCATAAAAATAGACTTTGGGCGCCTTCAGCAGTGATCGAGAGATGTTTCGATGAAAAGGCCGGATCAGGAAAATGATATACAGGCTTTGCAGAATTTCGAGATAATTACGGACAGTGTTCGGTGAAATCTGAAGATCTACGGCCAGCGATGTGAAGGACAGCGGAGACCCCACACGGTCCCGAAGTAATTCCAGAAGGAGTTTGATGGAACGGATTTCCTGAATACGGCTGAATTCAAGAATGTCTTCCCTGACCAGATCCGTATAATACTGATTGCGCCAGCGGGCGGCTTCTGATTCCGATCCTGAGAGAAACGGTTCCGGAAAACCACCAAGCCGGTTCAGAAGGTTCAGGGCATCAAAAGGAGGCATCCGGCCTTTCAATTCGCAGACCGACAACGGATAAAAACGATAGTGGTAATAACGGCCGGCCAGTGATTCTCCGGACTGACGGAATGTTTCCAGCCGCGCGCTTCCGGTAACCAGAAGCGCCTGATTGTTCGGGCGAGTGTCAAAGACGCCCTTCAGGGAAGACTTCCAGCCCTTCATCTTGTGAATTTCATCGAATACGAGAAAATCCGTGTTCAGTGGCCAGGACTGGGTGTGAACAATACGGCGATCATAAATGGCGTCGTAGTTGAGATATTGCGGTGTCTGGAATTCCGAAATCAACTGTTTCGCCAGAAATGTTTTACCAATCTGCCGGGGACCGGTCAGAATAACCATTTTTTTAGTCAGATCGCTCCTGATCGGATCATAAAGATATCGCTTCATGGCGACTTTTAATCATTGTGTTGCGGAATAGTCAAGACTATTTTGCAAGATAGTGATAATTGGTCGAATGGCAGGTGTGATGAAGTGCGTTGTTCAGAAATGTGGACACTCTCATAAAAAGTCAAATTTCAAACGGATTCGTAGGATGTTTGCAGGCAAGCCGCGCATATTTTGAGGCGTGAGGCGTAGTTATGGTACGTCGCAACGACGAAGGATGCAGCGTTGGCGCAGCATCCGGACTTTTTACGAAGCCGTCAATGTTGACTTTTATAACCTCATTGAATAGCATCCAAAAAAATCACAGCGTCATAGAAGAATAGGCGCATGAGATGCCCGTAGGAGCTTTTTTAACCATTATCTTGCAGCGAGAAAGGAAAATGATTATGGAAAGAGCAGGAAAAACGTTCTTGAAGGTTTGCATGGCGCTGGTTGTTGTGGTTGTCGCCACGTCTTGCATGCCTGCAACCACGGTGTCTGAACGAAGAAACGATGGCTTTCTCAATGGCTATTACCAGTACATGACGCCGGGTCCAAAGGATGGCGCCAAAATGCGATGGCTGAGGCCAGGCGTGGACTTTGCCAAATACGACAGGGTAATGCTCGACAGCGTGGTTTTCTTCTTCGCCAACGATTCGGATTATAAAGGCATAGATCCGAATGAATTGAAGACAATAGCGGACGAATGCAATCTTCAAGTCGTCAATGCGCTCAAAGGTTCGTATCCAATTGTCTCCAGCCCGGGAACAGACGTGATTCGGATTCGTTTCGCCATCACCGATCTGAAGCCGAGTAAGCCGGTGTTGAGCGCCGTCAGCTCCGTTGTGCCCGTTGGTCTGGGAATGAGCATTATCAAAAAGGGCGCATCAGGCGCGTGGACAGGGTCGGGGGCGGTCAGCGCCGAAATCATGGTGATAGACTCCATGACCGGCGAGGTGATCGCTGTGGCCCAGGACGAAAGAAGTGCTGGATTTACCGACCGATTCAGCAAATGGGGCGCGGCCGATGAAGCGTTCAAGTTTTGGGGAGGGCGCATCAAATTGCTGATGGACAGTTTGCATAACGTCAAAAAATGATATGCACAACCCGTGAAAACCAGATATAAATTCGATGTCCATAGCGTCAAATTTGAAGTTAAATACGACCATCTATTTTTGCAGAATCGCTATCCAAAATCCATAGACATTCACAGGAAGAAGCATTATGACAGAACTGGAAAAGCTCTTGGAAGTCATCCAGGAAGTGGCCGTCGGAAAATACTCTAACGATATCATGTCCATGACAGGTCCGGATACCCCTGAACCGGTCCGGACCATAGCAGAAGCCGTCGGACTGATGATGGTCAAAGTAGAGGCCAGAGAGTATCATCTGGAAATGCTCATTTCAGAGCTGAAAGCGCTGAACGAAAAAATTCGCGTCAGCACGATCAACACCGTATCCACTATGGCCAACGCTCTGGCCGCCAGAGATGCCTACACCCAGGGGCACACGGAACGGGTCGCTGAGCTGTCCGAAAAAATCGCCCGGCAAATGGGGCTTGAGGAGAATGATATCGCGTTCATCCGTCTGGGCGGTCTGTTGCACGATATCGGAAAGATTGGATTTCCGGATCGGTTGTTCATGCCGCATGAAGCCAAAAATCCGCCGGAGATCGTGAATCAGATCGTCAAGCATCCGCTGACAGGAGCAGAAATATTGAAGGATCTGGAGTTTCTGGGGCCAGCACTGGAATATGTCCGATCTCATCATGAACGCCCCGACGGCAAAGGATATCCTCGCCGGTTGAAAGACGCCGACATCCCCATGGGCGCTAAAATCATCGCCGTGGCCGATTCTTTTGACGCCATGACCACGGAACGCCCCTACCAGAAGGCCATGACGCATCAGACAGCGCTGGAAATATTACAACGTCATGCCGGTGTCAAATGGGATGCTGTATGTGTGGAGGTCCTGGGGCGATGTCTGTCAATATAGCTTCAACCATCAAGGGTCGCCGTTCATGAACCGTTTTGCATATCGCACCACAGGGCTGGCCATCAAAACGCTTTCCCTGTTTTCAAAAGCCAAAATCCATCTGCATGATGAAGCCAACATTCCCCAGGGGGCATTGATATTTGTCATCAATCATTTCACCCGAATGGAAACCCTGTTTCTTCCGTATCACACCTTCTACCTGACGGGCAAGAAACCGGTCTGGTCCCTGGGGGACGCCAGTCTGTTCAAAGGCGCGATGGGCAACTTTCTGAATGCTGTCGGCGTGGTCTCCACCCGAAGTCCGGACAGAGATCAACTGATCGTCCGAAGTCTTCTGACCGGTGATGCCTCCTGGATCATCTATCCGGAAGGATTGATGGTCAAAAACAAAAAGCTCATCGAAAAAGGCCGTTTCATGCTGTCTTACGCGGGCGGCAAGCACCCGCCGCACACCGGCGCCGCCACGCTCGCCCTCCGGACAGAATTCTACCGGCAGCGTCTGATATCCCTGTCCGAAACACTGCCGGATGAAGCCTCGCGATTGATGTCCCTGTTTAAAATCGAAGATATGACGCCGCTGAAAAACGCCGCTACGTATATTGTTCCTGTCAACATCACCTATTACCCCATCCGGGCCAGAGAAAATGCGCTGAGTTATCTGGCGGAACGTGTTGTGGAAGACATCCCGGACCGGATGATGGAAGAAATCATGACCGAAGGCACCATGCTGCTTTCGGGGGTGGATATTGACGTGCGTTTCGGCAAAGCCATCGCTGTCAAGGACTACCTGGCGGACGCTGCAATCACCAGGGACATATCGGGTGCGCATACTTTCGATTTCGATGATCCCATCGCCTCCAAACGGGTGCTGCACCAGAAGGCGCTGAATGTCATGCAGCGGTACATGACCGCCATTTACAGCATGACAACCGTCAACTCGGATCATTTGTTCGCGTCCATGATCAAACAGACGCCTTCAAAGCGCATGAATACCATGAACTTGAGGCGGCGTGTGTTTTTAACCGCGGCTCAGAAGCTGGCCTCATCCGGAACCTGGACACACAAAAGCCTGTCGGAAGACCAGATTCATTTGATTACGGATGACAGCTTTCACCGTTTTTCAGATTTGATTCAGGTCGCGATTGATAAAAGAGTCCTCATCCAGGGCGCCGAGGATATCGTCAAACAACCCGCCATGTTTTCGGGGGCGTTCGATTTTCATCGGGTGCGGATCGAAAATCCTCTTGCGGTCATGGCCAACGAAGTAGAACCGCTGACGCAGTTGGAGCGCAGCATCCACCGGTTGGCCTGGCGGCCAGGATTCTGGATACGGTGCCAGCTTTTCAACCACCTGCTCAAAAAAGCGCTTGCAGATTTCGAGCAGGATTATCACACATTTTACATTGACGGAGAGTCGAAAGACATGTCCATCGGCGCGCCGATTTTTATCCGGGGGCGTATTGGCAAACCCGGCATTCTCCTGCTCCACGGCTATATGGCGGCGCCGGCGGAACTCAAAGCGCTTGCGGCCTATCTGGCAAAACACGGTTACTGGATTTACATTCCCCGACTGAAAGGACACGGTACATCCGCCGAGGATCTGGCTACCCGAACCTGGAAAGACTGGACAACCTCCGTGGATGAGGGGTTCGCGCTGATTCACAGCCGATGTCGGCGCGTGATTGCAGGGGGGTTTTCGATGGGGGCTGGTTTGGCGCTGGACGCCGCCGCCAGGATCCGTCATCCATCGCTTTGCGGCGTGTTCGCGGTATGTCCACCGTTTGAACTTCAGGATTACACATCCCGGCTTGCCCCCGCGGTCAATATGTGGAACCGGCTGATGAAGACCATCAAACATGGGGAAAGCGGGAAAGAATTTGTCGAAAACCATCCTGAAAACCCCCATATCAATTATCCGAGAAACCCCATATCCGGGGTTCAGGAACTTGAAAAATTCATGAAACAGACCGAAGGTCGCCTGAAGGATATCCATGCGCCAGTGCTTCTGGTGCAGGCCGACGAAGATCCGGTTGTAGATGAAAAAGGCACGCGCAGGGCTTTTAACCTTTTAAAATCAAAGCGTAAAACGTGTATGATATTTCATGCCGAGCGTCATGGCATTCTAAATGGAGAGAATGCTTCTGAAGTGCATCAGGTGATTGCGGATTTTAGCTCTCATTGCACCTGACGACGGCAACCGGACTGAACACAAGGAGTTAATTAAATGGACAATAATCGAGAAAAAGTGATGACGTTGAAAGATGCGATCAGAACATACGTCACGGATGGATGTCACATATCAATTGGTGGATTCACGGTCAGCCGGAACCCCATGGCTGCTGTGTTTGAAATCATGCGGCAACGGAAGAGAAATCTTCATTGTTATGCCCATTCAAACGGTACGGGGGTTGACGAACTTATAGGCGGCGGATGTATTTCGAAGGTCGAGATTGCCTATGGAGGAAATGGCAAGGCGGCGCCGACCTGTATTCGTTTTAAATCAGCCATTCAGAAAAGAGAGATTCTTTTTGAAGATTATTCGAATTATCAGATGTCGCTTCGCTTTCATGCCGGCGCCATGGGGGTCCCTTTTATTGCCACACGATCCGGACTGGGGACGGATATTTTAAAAAAATGGGGATTTTCTGAGGAGATGAGGGCCACCGATCCTAAATTGCCCGATAAAAAAATAGAAATCCTTGATAATCCTTTCAATGGATGGACAGGCGCCTCGAAGGTGGTGCTTGTTCCAGCTATAAACCCCGATATTACAATCATTCATGTTCAGAAAGCGGATAAATATGGCACTTGCAGAATCGAGGGACTGAACTTCGCGGATGTTGATCAAGTTAAAGCATCGCGACATGTCATCGTTACCTGCGAAGAGATAGTTGATACGAATATGCTGAGAGAAAAACCTGAGTACAATCAAATCCCTTTTATCCATGTAAGCGCTGTTGTCCATGTTCCGTACGGTGCATATCCATACGAATGCTGTAACTATTATGATTACGACCCCAAGTACCTGAGTCAGGCCAGTAAATTCGCCAAAGATGACAGGTTATATAAAGAATATCTGGAAAAATTTGTCTATGGCGTGAAAGATCATGAAGAACTATTGAGTATTGTAGGGAAAGAACAATTAGAAAGAATTGCGGCGGATAAACGCACCGGATATGCCACCGGTTTGGATAGACGATAACCCTTGCCCGGATGGGGAGAAACGATGGAATACACATTAAAAGAATTGATGACAATTATGGCGGCAAGAGAAATTCAAGATGGCGATATTGTCTTTTGTGGCACTGGTATTTCTATGGTTGCGGCCATGGCCGCTAAACATATTAATGCGCCAAACAGCATTATTTTTTTTGAAACAGGGGCTATTGATTCAAGACTTGAAGAAATTCCCATGGCTGTTGCGGATCCTCGCGTTATGTTTGGAGCAGCGTCAAACAGCGGGTTGCTGGAGTCCTTTGCAACCATGCAGAACCGAATCTCCGGCGACCATGTCATCGGTATTCTGGGGGCGGCTCAAGTTGATAAATATGGCAATCTGAATTCCACATGTATCGGCGAGTATTTGCACCCCCAAATCCGATTTTCGGGAAGCGGCGGTGCCTGTGATGTGGCATCCTTTGTGCCAAGATGTCTCATTTTCATGCAGCACGAAAAAAGAAAGTTTCCCGTAAAGCTGGATTATTTGACCAGCCCTGGCTATTTAGACGGGGCTGGCGCCAGAGAACGGGCAGGGCTGATGCCAGGAGGTCCAACAGCAGTAATTACCAATCTTGGCGTAATGTATTTTGACGATGATACCAAAGAAATGTATCTGGCTTATTATTATCCGGGGGTTCTGTCTCAAACGATTCTGGAGAACATGGAATTCTCGGTAGATATTTCGCGTGCGAAAGAGGCGGAACCACCTGCAGAGCAGGATTTGAAAATATTAAGAGAAATAGTTGATCCTTACAAGTTGATTCTTTAACACCTTGACATGTTTCAAAAATTCAACCATCTGTCTTAAACTGAACTCATTCTACATGCAGCACAATGGCAAAGCTGTTGAATATCGCCCATACCACATCGTTTTCATTGATATCGAGCCGGTGATCGTCATCCCGGCTCGTAACCGCACACAGCGATGCGCCGTCAAAAATTCGCACTACATATTCCGTTGTCGTTTCCCCTCTGCGTATCCGTTCTACGGAGCCGCGAAGTCTGTTTTCAGCCGTGCATAAGGGTTCAGTGTCTCCGCGATGCAGTATGACCCAGGGCGCCTTCACTTCCGCGGTAATCAAAACACCCGGTTTCAATCCCAGTCGCTCCCGGCTGTCATTGGTGATGACCGTGGTGATGATGAATTCGCCGATCGTCAGAATCTCGACAATAGATTGAATATCCCCCTGCCGAATATTCCTGATTTTTCCGAAAAACATATTGCGGGCGCTGGTTTTACGGTGACTTTCCTTTTCGGTGAAGTGAATGGCCAGTCGCCTCATGTCTTCTTCGGAGAATTCAACATAAGAGGCCGCCAGGTTTGGTGTGGAATGTCCCAAAATTCTCTGCACCAGCGGCAGCGGCATGTTGTGCTGCATCAGTTCGATGGCTCTCGATTTTCGGATAGCGTCCGGCGCACCATATTCTTTGGGAAATCCACAGGCAGCGGATCGTTCATAAAATTTACGGCGAATGTGTGCGGCATCAACGGCAAGTGCAGATTTCCGGGCGGTGAAATTTTTTTCCATCATTATCTTAATTTCAGATGAAATATTTTCCGGAATTCGGACTTCCCGTGCAGACAAATCATCACTGGACGGTATTTTTCGAAAAAACACGATATGGTTATTGAAGTCCATATTTTCTAATGGATTCAGATGCAGCACCTCGTTCAGTCGAGCGCCGGTATAGCGTATCAGAAGAAAAATCATCAGTATCCGTTTTCTGGAATCCTGAACATCCCGGCGCGGTGACGCCCCGGCCCATTCCCGAAAAGACTGTTCCAGTCTTGTAAGTTGTATGGTATCCAGACAACGGGCATCAGGCGGTATGGAGACAGCGGCGTTGCTGATTTTGCCGGAAATGTCGGTCATATCTGTTGCGTGTATGGACCTTCGATCTGTATCTGTGGGCATTTATCGTCTTTCTCCAATCGCTCCAATTTTTTTATGTCGAAAAAGTGTTTCAAAAAAACGCGTTCGATGAGTCCATATCAATGGCGAAACACTTCAATATTCCGCCATAGCACATCCCCGCGTCCGGGTAAACAGCCATGATTTTGAGCTTGACAGTGTTTGTCTTTCAGGATTATATGATAATAGACATGATATTTATTTAAATCGTGTCTGTTTATTTCGATATTTTCTGTATGAATGGGGGCATATTATGGACGATGCGTCACATCCTATCGCGCTGCCGGATGCCACAGGGGTATCTCTATGGCAGATCGCGCTCACGTTTCTGTGTATCGGATCCGTGTCATTCAGCCTGGCGGCGCTGGAAGAAACCCGAACATGGATGACGCAGAAACGAGCATGGTTTACGGATGACGAATATATGCAGGGATTGGGGCTTGCGCAGATATTGCCCGGAGCGCCGACCATCAATCTGTCAGCTTATTTGGGGTTTCGGTTGCGAGGGCTTGCCGGAGCGGCAGTGGCGACAACAACCTTTCTGATTCCCTCGTTTTTACTCATATTGCTACTCTCGCACCTGTATTTTGTATATGGTCGGA
>JAJYBO010000076.1 GCA_021778975.1 Deltaproteobacteria bacterium | reverse complement strand
CCAATACCCTTTTTCATGATACAGTTTTACGAATTCATCCGGCCATGGTGTACAATGCGACAGCAAAATAGTATCCCCCTTATCTTCAGGACTATTTCATTAAAAATGACGGCTACGTAAAAAAACCGCATGCTGTGTCGTTAGGCATATTCAAAAGAATGCCTCACTTCTTGCGGATTTATGCGGCCCGACACCGAATAAGAATCAATCCTCTATATCTCGTCATGATCAATCAACTGAATCATCACATTTTCTCCGGCTTTCACTTTTTCAACATGTTCCGGAATCATGATCAGACAGTTCGCGACACTCATCGAGCGCAGCATGGACGGTTTCTGATTGCCGGTAGTGGAGACAAAAAATTCGTTGTTCTCTATGGTAAAATACCCCTGCACTAAATGATGCACCCTGGCGGAACGGATATCTTCCTTCAGGCGGGCATGCACGACTGGTTTCCAGATTCTTTTGGCGCCCATCAATCTGAGCAGAGCAGGCCTGATGAATTCAATGAAAGATGTCAGCGCTGGTACAGGATTTCCCGGAAGACCGAAAATCAATGTATCGCCTTTTTTCCCGAAAGTGAACGAACTGCCGGGTTTGACACGAACCCGTTCATATTGAATTTCGATCCCGAGATCATCGTAGATATCTTTTACGAAATCATATCCTCCCATTGAAATCCCGCCCGTTGAGATAACGACATCAGCCTGCAAAGCCCTGATGAACATCTCTGTCATGTCTGAAATCGAATCTTTGGCAATGCCCAGATATTTCGGCAGTCCGTTATATTTTTTGACTTCCGCACACAGGGCGCAGGCATTGGCATTTCGGATCTGACCGGGACGGAGACTTTCACCAGGCTCCGCCAGCTCGTCACCGGTAGAGATGATGGAAACCATCGGCTGACGATACACATTGACGCAATGGCGGTTCAGTGATGCGAGAATACCAATATCCGCAGGTTTCAGCCTATCTCCTCTTGGAAGCACAATATCGTCCTTCTGGATATTCTCTCCCGCACGCCGGTAGTTGGTGTAGGACGCTGTTTCACCGAACAGCGTGACATAGCCGGAAAGTTCCACCGCATCTTCGAACCGAACCACCGCATCGGCTCCCGCCGGTATCGGCGCCCCCGTCATAATACGAACCGTCGTTCCATGAAAGACTTGTTTACCGGCCCCGGAATCCCCCGCCCTGCATTCTCCTGCAACGCGAAGCGTAACCGGATTTTGTTCAGACGCCCCCCGCGTATCTGCTGCCATTACAGCATACCCATCCATGGCGGAATCATCCACGGGAGGAATCAGGATGTCGGAGACAATATCCTCATACAAGACACGACCGACCGCATCCAGAATGGAAATATCCTCGCCCGGAAGCGGCGAAACAGCATCTATAATGAGGTTCTGTGTTTCTTCAAAAGATACTTTCAGATTCTGATCGAAGTTAATCCGTTTTGGAAAGGACTCCAGGAGTCTGTCAAAACCATTTCTGTACATATAACCAGCGCTCCCACTATGACCGATGTCAGGTTTTCGCTTTATCGGAACAGCCGGCGGCCTCCAGCGGCCACAGACCCTTTTCCTCCAGAACGGATTTCAGCGTTTTCAGCGCTGCATTGGTGGCTGGAACCCCACCATAGACCAGCGTCTGGAAAATCACTTCGGCGATTTCCTCCGGCGTACACCCGACATTCAGGGCAGCCTGAATGTGAAGCCGTAATTCATCTGGCCTGCTCAGCACCGTGAGCGCGGCGACGGTAATCAACTGTCGGGTGGTATGGGGGATCTTTTCCCGCGCATACATCTGGCCGGTGATAAATAGAGACATATCCCGCGCCAGCTCTTTATCGAACGCCCGCCAGAGTTCATACGGTTTTTCATCCCGGACATTTTTAAAATACAATCCGGCGGTTTTCTGTGTTTTCTTGATCAAGGGGTCGTCATTCACTGAGATATGCTCCTGTATTACCGGTTTGCCTTGCGAATGCCCAATTGATCCTGAGCGATGATCCACTTGCAGATATTGGCGGAGCCTTCCACCATCGCATAGGTGGGGGCGTCGCGATAAAAGCGCGCCACCGGATATTCGGTGGAATAGCCGTAAGCCCCCAGTATCCGCATGGCGTAATTGGCGCATTTGGTGACCACTTCGCCGACAAAATATTTTGCCTGCGCCACATCCAGACCATTGTTCAGATTGCCCTGGTCCTTGACCCAGGCGGCTTTGTACACCAACATCCGGGCGGCTTCGATTTCAGTGGACATCTGTGCGACCATATCCTGGTTCATCTGAAACTCGCCGATGGGTTTTCCGAACTGTTTGCGCTGGTTGCAATACTTGATGACGGTATCCAGGCAGGCCTGCGCCAGTCCCACTCCGCCTGCGGCCGCGGAAAGCCGGGTCTGGTTCAAAGAACTGAACACGATCTTGGCGCCGTCACCGGGTTTTCCCAGAATGTTCTCTTTGGGTACCCGCGTGTCGGTCAGAAAAATTTCACCGGTCGGTGACGAATGCGACCCCATCTTTTCGAGTTTGGAGGTTTTGATCCCGTTGAAGTTTTTCATTTCGACCACAAACGCGGACAGCCCCCGCGACCCTTGCGATTTGTCGGTATAGGCGTAGTAGATAATGACATCCGCAACGCTGGCGTTGGATATCCAGGTCTTGGAGCCGTTCAGCAGCCAGTGATCGCCTTTGTCTTCGGCGACAGACTGCATCGCCATTACGTCAGAGCCGGCGTCCGGCTCCGTGATGCCAAAGCCGCCCACATAGTCGGCGTTGACCAGTTTCGGAACATAGGCCTTCTTGACGGCGTCGTCGCCGTATTTAAAAATGGTGTAGGCGCAGCCCAGGGTCTGCATGTTCACCTGAACCCTCAGTGAACTGGACGCCCGCGCAATTTCTTCGGTGACGATCATGGCGGCAAGCCATCCCATGTTTTCTCCGCCGTATTCTTCCGGGATGACGGTGCCGAAGAAGCCCAGCTCGCCCATGGGTTTGACGGCTTCCTTGTACGGAAAATAGTGTTTCTCATCCCATTCATTGGCGTAGGGTGCGATCTTTTTTGTGGCGAATTCCCGGACGGATTTTCTGAGCATCTCCAAATCTTTGCTTAACGCGAACTCCATATGATGTCTCCTTGTAAGTCATGGTTGAATTTTTGAAATATGTCTCTGAAAAAAATCATTCACCCCTGAAATGCGGTGAGCGCTTTTCCAGAAATGCGGCGACCGCTTCCATGTGATCGTTCGTGTGGTGCGACATTCCCTGAAAGCAGGCGCAATAATCGAGAAAATCCGGAAGCTCGCTGCGCTGCGCAAGCTTCATCAGACGCTTGGTGAATCGCATGGTCAGGGGCGGCTTAGAGGCAATCTGCTTTGCCAGTTCATACACCCGCGGCATCAGGGCCTCCGGCTCCACCACTTCAAGAAATATCCCCAGCTTCATGGCTTCCTCGGCGGTGACAAGTCTTCCGGTAAAGGTCATCTCCGCAGCCTTCTGATAGCCGATGAGCCGCTGCAGAAACCAGGCGCCGCCGTCTCCGGGCGTAATGCCCAGGTTGATGAAAGATTCACTGATCTTGGCCCTGGTCGAAGCAATGCGGATATCGCACATGCAGGCAAGATCAAAGCCGGCGCCGATGGCAGGCCCGTTGACCGCGGCGATGACCGGCATCTCCGCCAGATGCAGCGCCAGCGGTATCTGCTGAATCCCCCGCCGATACTGATTTTGAATATCAATGGTGGTTCCGGAGAAACTTTCGGCCCGGTCATACATATCCTTGACGTTGCCGCCGGATGAAAACGCGGAGCCTGCGCCCGTAACGACCAGTACCGACACTTCCGGCTCACGGTTGGCCCAGTGAACGGTTTTTACGATATCTTCGGCCAGGGCGCTTCCGGTCAAGACGTTTCGTACGTCGTCGCGCTGAAATGTCAAAGTGGCGATGCGGTTTTCCAGTGACAGGCTTGAATCTTGAAGATTCGGAAGTGCTGGTGTGTTTTTTGTTTCGGTACTCATGTTCGTTCCTTATATAAAAATGGGGTTATCTGGCGGTTGCTCAGGCATTACGCTTTCTTAAAAACATAGTTAATCTGGCCATTGGGCAATTTGTTGGCGACAGTCATCATCGGCATGCCGATTTTGATGTCATCGAGACTGAGATTGCTGTCAATACGCCCGAACACGCGGTAATCGCCGTAATCCAGTAACGCAATACTGTACGGAACATCGCCGTCAAAGCCGATGGGCGCGAATTTCAGGCAACTGTACGATACGAGCTTGCCGCTTCCGGCTACCTCCCGCCACGCCATATCGCTGGAAAGGCAGTGGCAACAGTCCGCCCGAGGAGGGAAAAACGTGGTGTTACAGGCTTTACACCGGGTGGCCATGACCTTGCCGTCCTGAAGGTAATCCACAAAGTCATTCACCTTCGTCAGGGTCGTGAAACTGACGGCGCCGAATTTACCGAAACGAGCATCTTTTTCTTTCTTCGGAGTATTCATCTTTTCCCTCCCGCCGGCTGATTGCCCAAAATGGTTACATTGCCATAGATGCCCACACCGCCGATGTTGTGAACCAGCCCGATCTCCGGATCCTTGACCTGCATCGGCCCGGCCTCACCGCGTAGTTGCAGCACGATCGTTCTCACCTGACTGCCGCCGGTAGCGCCGATGGGGTGCCCTTTAGACAGCAAACCCCCGTCCACGTTCACCGGAATGGCGCCGTCTTTATACGTCGCTTTGCTCCGGATCAGCTCCGGCCCTTCTCCCGGTTTTGCGAATCCGAGATTTTCATAGGCCATGATTTCCGCGATGGTAAAACAGTCGTGGACTTCCGCTATATCAATATCCTTTGGGCCAACGCCCGCCATGGCGTACGCCATGGCCGCAGCCTGTTCGGCGGCCCTCAGCCCGGTGAACAGATCACGGCCCGTAAGGTTGACGCTTGCCGTGGCGGCTCCAACCCCCAGAATCCAGATCGGTTTCTTGCTGAATAGCCTGGCCTTGTCTTCACTGGCGACGATAATGCACGAGGCGCCGTCTGCATTGGCGCAGCAATCACCGACCCGCAGGGGGCTTGCGACCGGGCCGGACATCTTGTCCTCAGGATTGGTGAACATCTCCGGCGTCACGGCTTTTCGATAGACGGCGCGATCGTTGATCTGACCATATGTGGCGGACTTCACGCGAATGGCGGCCAGATCTTCCGGGCGTGTTCCATATTGGGCCATATGCGCCTGGGCGTACATGGCGTAATAGGCCGGCATCATCGTGCCGAACGGACTTTCCCACTGAATATCCGCCCCGCGTCCCATCCTTTCCTGAGATTCCGCTGAAGAGATTTCCGACATCTTCTGAAACCCCAGCACCGCCACGATATCATGAAGCCCGGAAGCCACCAGCGAGTAAGCCAGCCTCATCCCCGTGCTGCTCGATGAGCAGAGTGTTTCCACATAAAAGGTCGGTTGCGGGTTCAGTCCCAGATATTCGGCGACAACGCCCGCCGGGGAACGCTGCTTGTCATACTCCGGGGCCGAACACACCACAGAAGCGCCAATATCTTTAGCGGTAATGCCGGCATCCGTCATGGCCTCTTTATAACCTTCAAACACCAGCTCCCGGATCGCCCCCGGATAGCTGCGGACAAAATGGCTCTGTCCCACACCGATTATGGCAACGCTGCGCATTGTAACCATCCTTTCAAACTGATCTCCCCATCAACGAGAGAAATTTCATTTATTTTTCCATACGGGTTTTCGTTTTTCATAAAAACCGGCGATACCCTCCAGGGTGTCTTCCGTTTTCATCAACGTATTGAGGAAAAGATCACTGACACTGTCAACGGCTTGGGAAACACTCATGCCAAGGTGCGCCTTGACCGCCTGTTTATTCAGCCGCAGTATCAGGGGACTGCTGGTCTGGATTTCTCCGATGAGCCTTTCGATTTCTACATTGAACTGCGCATCTTCGACGACCCGGCTGACAAAACCAAGAGCCATAGATTCATCCGCCGAATAGGCGGCGCCGGTGGTGCAAATCTCGATCGCCTTGGCAGGCCCCACCAGAACCGGCAGCCGGATAGCCGCATAGGGCGGAAAAAACCCAAGCTTGACCTCCGGTTGACCGAATTTAGCCTTTCTGGCCGCCACCACCATATCGCAGGCAATGGCGAATTCCATACCGCCTCCCAGGCAGGCCCCGTGAACCGCGGCAATCACCGGAACCGGAAGACTTTCAATGGCGTGAAGCGCCTGGTTGAAGGCGCCGATCATCTGATCCACCAGCTCCGGCCTGTGGTCTCCCACATCCACGCCCGCGCACCAACTGGGGCCATCGCCCTGAATCACCACGCACTTCAGGTCTTTTTCAGCCGTCATGGATTCCAGCGCCGCATTGAATTCCTGCATCATAACGATATTGAAAACATTGTGTTTGGGTCTGGCGAATGTCAGACGACCAATTCCGTCGGCATAATGACGCTTGATGGTTTGAAAATCGGTCATGCGCTGTCTCCTTTTATATGTATTGGCCGCCGTCCACCTTGATGACTTCGCCGGTGATGTGCCGGGCGTGATCCGATGCCAGAAAGGCGATGACATGCGCCAGGTCCTCTGGCTGCCCTACGCGTTTGAGCACAATCTCTCCCATGGCCAGTTCAATGATTTTATCTCTTGCCTCGGATTTTTTCAGCATGGCCGTTTCGATCAACCCCGGCGCAACCGCGTTGACATTGACGCCAAAGGCCCCAAGCTCCTTGGCGACAGCCTTGGTGTAACCAATGATGCCGGCCTTGGACGCCGAATAATTGGTCTGCCCGAACTTTCCCCGCATCCCGTTGATGGAGGTTACGTTGACGATCTTTCCGTATTTCTGCTCTTTGAGCAGCGGCGCTACATGACGGGTGAAATTAAAATACCCTTTGAGATTGACTTCGATGACACGATCCCACTGCTCTTCGGTCATTTTCCAGCAGACACCGTCCCAGTTCATGCCGGCGTTGTTGACCAGAATATCCACCCTGCCGAAGGCTTCCACGGCAGCCCGAACCACCGCTTCGGCCTGAGAAAACGAAGCGATGTCACACTGCACGCACAGCGCCTTTCGCCCCATCGCAACAATCTGGTCTCTCACCTGCTCGGCCGATTCCTTATGACTCCGGTAGGTCAGGCAAACATTGGCGCCTTCCTGCGCGAGTATCAGGGATGCAGTCGCGCCGATCCCCTGTGAGCCTCCGGTAACGATCGCATTTTTACCTTCCAGTAACATGACGCCTCCTTGTTATGCCTTGGGCCCGGCCATCACAGCCGCCATGAATTCACTATCAAACGCTTCCGCCTTGATTTGACGTCTTCGAAATTCGATGAAATCAATGGTATCCTTACCCGTCAGCTTTTTGGTATTGAACGCATTGAACCCCAGAAAAGCCTCTCCATTCATGTTGGCCGCCAGCCAGTGCCGGTTTATCACCTTGGCCTGATCCCAGTAAAACTTTTTCTTCAGGCGGATACCTTCGATGGTTTTGATGACACAGCCGGGAAAGAGATTCGTGAATGTCCAGACCACCCGGTTGATCTCGGTGTCGAGCAGGTCAAAATCCGCCGAAATGGATTTGATTTTGTCTTTGGCCGCTCTGGCCTCTTCACCGGTTTTGAACTCGCCGTACACCAACTGGCCGCCGTCCACATACCTGTCTGTAATGACAGAAGGGTTGCAGATCCACTGATTGTTTTCTTTTAGAACCGGAAAGCATTTGGTGATAAGCCCAAGCCGGGACATCTTGTAAGCGCTCCAGAGTTCACACGAAACGCTGTTCCACATGGCCAGCTCCATCGGAAGCATCCACGGCAGAAAATCGGTGCTGCCCCCATCCGGGGCGGATCCATGCCGCGCGCCGGCCTGCCCGAAAATGGCCAGATCGCTGGACAGGGTGATATCCGTGGCCATTCCGATCTCCTGACCGCCGCCGACCCGCATACCGTTGACGCGGCAGATGGTCGGCTTCTTACAGGTCAATATAGAATCCACCATTGCGTTGAACAAATCCATGTAAAGGCCATATTCGTTCGGGCGCTTGCTGTAATACTCCGCATATTCCGCGGTGTTGCCGCCCGTACAGAAAGCCTTGTCGCCGGCTCCGGTGAATATCGCAGCCACCACCGATGTATCGGCGGAAGCGCGCTGAAAACCGGCGATCACCCCCTTGACCATCTCTGTGGTGTACGAATTGTACTGATTCGGATTGTTCAGTGTGATCCAGGCCGTATAAAGATCCTCCACCGGCTTTCCGCCTGGATCCACCACAGGCTTTTTCTCAAAAATGACCCCTGGCGCCTCGGTTGAAAAATGCTCCTTGTCCCACAGATAATGGTTCTTCACGCCATCTTCGCGTGGCAACCAGTTTAAATCGCTCATTGGTGTTCTCCTTTTGACTTACCAGTTAATTGTTCGTTGTTCCCGCTTCGCATCATAATGACCTTCGAACGGCCTTCAATTTTTCGATCAAAATCGGGACAAACTCTTTGATATCCGCCAGAACCATGACATCCGCAACTTCGCTGATGGGAGCATCCCGGTCCGTATTGATGGCGACAATGAATTCGGATTTCTTCATCCCGGCAAGGTGCTGTATAGCCCCGGAAATACCGCATGCAATATAAAGTTTCGGGGAGACGGTCTGGCCGGTTGTTCCCACCTGACGGGAATGGTCAATCCAATCAGAATCCACCACCGGCCGACTGGCCCCGAGCTGACCACCAATGGCTTCGGACAGTTCCGAGATCATCGCCACATTTTCTTTTTTCCCGATGCCTCGGCCGGCGCTTACGATAATATCTGCCCGGCTTAAATCCACAGCGGCCTTTTGGGCCGCTTCGTAGCTTACAAGTTCAACGGAAGACACCCTGTCGGGTATATCGAGCGGCTCGATATCCGGTGTACCTTCAGGTTCCATGGCCAAACCAAAAGCGCCGGCCTGAAGCGTGACAACCGTCACAGCGGTCTTTGCTTTGAGATTCCGGCGCATTTTAGCATTGCAGACCGGAACCACAAAAGCGCCGTCCGCATAGTCTATGACCTCGGATATCTGAGCGGCGCCAAGTAAATTGGCAATGCGAGGAGCCAAATCCCATCCATAGGAAGAATGGGCTAAAACCACGATGTCCGGGTTTTTCCGGAGAACAGCCTCCTGTACCAGTTTTTTATGCGCGTCCGGGTTGTATTCTCCGTATGTTGCTGCATCCGCCAGCAAAAGTTGGCCTTGAAATTTCGGAACCGTCCTTGTATCGCCGATCATGACCATGGCCGCCTCCGCCCCAATTTTTTGAGCAAATGCCACTAATTCATATGTGGATGGCAGTATCTTTCCATCTCTGTATTCTCCGACCAGAAGGGCTTTCATGGGAAAATCTCCTTGATTATCAGATTGTGTTTTACCGCAGCACCATTGTCTTTTCGCGTAAAATGTCCAGCAGTTGTTCGGCCAGCTTTCCCGCATCTCCTTCGAGGACCAATCCGCCTTTTTTCTCGGGAAAGTACATTTTTTTTGTACTAAGCCGGGCATCAACCTTTGCCAGGTCCACAGAATTCACGGTGATAAATTCTTTTTTCCTGGCCTTCATGATGTTCGGCATGGTCGGATAGCGAGGCGTGTTCAAACCGAGCTGACAGGTGACAAGCGCCGGCGTCTTCATGCGCGCGACGGATTTGATGCCCCCCTCCAGTTCTCGTTTGACGGTGATGACGCCATCAGCAAACGAGAAGTTCACGACCGTGGTGACCACCGGGATGTTCAACATTTCAGCCAGCAGAACTCCGACCTGAGCAGAACCACGATCTTGGGACTGCATGCCGGTAAAAATCACATCGAATCCTCTGTCACCGGCAAATGCGGTAATCAGAGACGCAATCTCGAAAGGATCCCTGCGAAGAGCGACATCATCTTTTACATGAAAAGCCCGGTCGCAGCCCATAGCTAACGCTTTTTTCATCATCTCCCGGACCCGATCAGGCCCGATGGTGAGAACCGTAAGGTCGGCGCTATCCCCAATCTGTTCCCGAAGCCGCACAGCCTGTTCTACGGCATATTCGTCATATTCGTTCATACGCCAGGCAAGGTCGTCCTCGCTGTACCAGGCATTATCAGCGTCGATCCGGAATTTCGATTCCATATCAGGCACTTGTTTGATGCAGACAAGAATTTTCATGGATATTTCCTTTATGTTGAATTCAGAGTTTATGAGTGTTTTTCCAACCGCGCCACCAGGATTTCGGCAATATCCCGCGGCACCACTTTTCCTTCCAGTCCAGCCCCCTTGACCCCATCCTCGAACATCGTCAGGCAGAAGGGGCAGTTGGAAACGAGTATTCCCGTTCCGGTCTCTGCAGCCATTTTCGCGCGGGTTTCGCAGATTCGGGTCCCGATTTTCTCGTCCGCAATGACACGGCCCCCACCGCCCCCGCAACAGAACCCCTCCTCCCGATTTCTGTCCATCTCCCGAATGACAGCGCCAGCGGCTGTCAGTAGTTTGCGGGGAGGTTCGTAAATATCGTTGTAACGTCCCATATAACACGAATCGTGATAGGTGCAAGAAAAGCGCTCAGGTCTGATCTTGATGCGGCCTTGCTGAACCATGTTCTGAAGAAAGGTGACGTAGTGTTCGACCTCTATATCCAACCCCATATCCCGGTAATCCCTATCCAGTGTATTGAAACAGTGGGGACAGGCTGTAACGATCTTTTTCACACGGTAACCCCGGATGGTCTCGATATTTTCAGCCGCAAGACTCTGATACAGATATTCATTGCCGATTTTGCGCATGGGCTCGCCGCAGCATTTTTCTTCCTTCCCCAAGATTCCGACCTTGATGCCGGCTGCCGCGCAGAGCTGGACAAAGCTTCTGGCCACTTTGATGTTGCGTTTGTCGAAGGAGGCATAACAGCCTACAAAATAGAGAATATCCACATCGGCATTCTCGGCCAGAGGCAATACGCCAAGTCCTTCAGCCCAGTCTCCACGAGCCGAAAAAGTCAGTCCGAGCGGGTTGCCGTTCACTTCTACATTGTCCATCGCACCTGCGACTTCCTCACCCGGAAATTCACCTTCCATAAGTACCAGATGACGGCGTATCTCAATGATTTTGTTCACATGTTCGATGGTTGCCGGGCAAATCTCCTGACAGGCCCGGCAGGTGGTGCAGGCCCAAATGGCGTCGCGACCGATGGTCTCGATTAAATTCGCATCGGGCCGCTCGAAAGAAACCTCACGGATATGGGCAATCACTTCCATGGGGGTGAGCGGTTTTTCGGTATTCCAGGCCGGACACCGATCCTGACATCGCTTGCATTCAGTGCAGGCGTCACCGTCCAGGATGTCTTTCCACGTCAAATCCCTGATCCTG
>JAJYBO010000075.1 GCA_021778975.1 Deltaproteobacteria bacterium | reverse complement strand
AGCTCTTGAAAAATCCGAGGCCGGTGAAAAGCTCTCCATTAAAAGCACCAAAGAGTTGATAGAAGCCCACAAGCGCATTGACGATTTGGAGACAGAGCCATATCAGCATAAGCACCCTGCACTAAAAACACCGCAAATCGCATCTGATGGAGCCTACCCTGTGAATGCTGTCAACTTTCGACGGGCGCTATCCCGGTCACGGGCAACACCTGAGACACAATGTCACAAATTGATAGTTGAGTTTAAAAGTGACGTTCGGTTCACATATTTTTAAGGGGTGGATACTTTTTATACAAAAGTTTTTTGGGGGTAATTTTGAGGGTAACTTTTTTTAACATAAAAATATCTGCTTATAAAACAGATATTTGCAAGGCAGTTTGATAGACTGCATCCCATCGCAACATCCAGTATCGTCCGATACTGCCCATAAAGGCCTGATAAATCGGGCCTTTTCATTTTTATCTCATCCAGCGGAATCCATTAAGATATAGCCAAATCCAAAAGGTTTGGGGGTATGTATAGGGAGATTTTGACCTTCCCCCAACAGAGATACCCCCAAAAAACGGAACGCACAAAGATGATGCAGGTTTGGGCGGATTATCTGGACGAACTAAAGCCGGCGCAAGGGTCTTTCCGTCATGGCCGAGTTATCCGCCAAGTTTACGCTCTCGGTATTGGTTCAGTTCAATGGGACACATTTATGTCTCCATTTATGATTCTATCTTTTTATATCCACAATCTTTATTGGCGCACACCAGGCAGGTTCCATCCTTTTTACTCGTTTTTTCTATCAGAAATTTTGCATGACAGAGCGGACATTCCTGAGGAACCGGTTTGTCCCAGATTGCGTAAGTACAGTCAGGATAGCGGTTGCACCCATAGAAAACTTTTCCCCGTTTAGACATTTTCTGAACCAACCGCCCGGAACATCCTGCTTCCGGACAGTCAACCCCTGTATCCTGAGGCGTTCCAACCTGGGATACGGATTGCGTATTTTTACAGTCCGGATATCCGCTGCATGCCAGAAACGGACCAAATTTTCCCTGCCGTAACACCATCGGCATTCCACATTTGACACAGCGTTGATCTGTTGACGATTCGGGCAGGGGCGCCGCTATCTGAATCTTACCCTTTTCATCACGGGTGTAATTGCTGGTGAATTTACAGTCCGGATACCCGCTGCAGGCTAAGAAATGTCCGTTTTTTCCCATCTTGATGTGCAGTTTTCGAGTATTACATTCGGGACAGTTTATATCCGTCTGATATCCAACGCCTTTCATACTGATCATCTGGGTTGTGGCGGCATCAAGTCTTTGCTTGAAAGGTTCATAAAATTGCGACAGAACATCTAAAGAGGCTTCATCCGCTGTTTCGATATGATCCAGACGATCTTCCATTTTAGCGGTGAATTCGATATCGAACACTTCGGGAAAGCTGGCGATAATCAAATGGTTGACGATAAATCCAAGTTCTGTAGGAATAAAAAAACCCTTAGCCATTTCCACATATCCCTTGCCGCGGATAGTGGACAAAATGGCGGCATATGTACTGGGCCTGCCAATGCCATTTTCTTCAAGAGCTTTTACCAGCGACGCTTCTGAAAAACGAGGCGGCGGCTGGGTAAAATGCTGTTTGGGATCGAGTTTTTTCAGTGTCAGAATCTCTCCTTGAGATAGCACCGGCAGCCGAATTTTAGAGGAATTGGTGTCTGTTTCATCGTCTGAAGATTGATACAGCGCCATAAAACCAGGAAATTTTATAACCGATCCACTTGCCGTAAACTGATAATTGCCGACGGCGATGGTGATGGTTGATGTATCAATCAGCGCCTCTTTCATCTGTGACGCTACGAAGCGTTTCCATATCAATGTGTAAAGCGCCTGCTGATCTTTGGAGAGATACGCTTCGGTCTGTTCAGGGGTTATCATCACCGAGGCCGGACGAATTGCTTCATGGGCGTCTTGAACTTTTTTGCTGTTCTTGAAAAACCGAGGTTTTTCAGGAGCGTAATCATCGCCAAAATGCTGCCGTATCAGGGCCAGCGCCTCTTCTGCGGCTTCCACCGATATCCGGGTCGAATCTGTACGCATATAGGTAATCAACCCCACTGGCCCGCCCGATCCCAACTCGACGCCTTCATAAAGTTCCTGAGCGACCGACATCGTTTTTTTAGCGGAAAAGTGCAGCTTGTGAATGGCTTCCTGTTGCAGTTTGCTGGTGATGAACGGCGGCAATGGATTTCGTTTGCCGGTTTTATTGACAATGCGCTCCACCACAAAAGGCAGCGGCTTCACTTCATCCCGAATGGACATTGCCGTTTTTTCATCGGGAATTTTGATTTTTTTCCCCTGGTGTTTGACCAGTTTGGCGGCGAATTCAGGGGGAATGGCGCCTTCAAGCCCGGCTGTAATGCTCCAGTATTCCTCCGATTCAAAGGACTGAATGGCGTTTTCACGCTCACAGATCATGCGCACCGCTACCGATTGCACCCTGCCTGCGCTCAATCCGCTCTTCACCTTTCTCCAGAGCAGCGGCGATATCTGATAGCCCACGAGCCGATCCAGGATTCTGCGCGCCTGCTGCGCCTCGAATTTATGCCGATCCAGCTCTATCGGAGATTCCATGGCTTTTAAGATGGCATTACGCGTAAGCTCATGGAATAAAACCCGGTGAAAAATTCTGCCTTTTTTTTTCAATACCTCGGCCGTATGCCAGGCGATGGCTTCACCTTCACGATCCGGGTCAGGCGCCAGAAATATTTCATTCGTATCACCCGCCGCCTGTTTCAATGACGTGATGACCTTTTGTTTACCGGGAATTGTGCTGTAACTTGGCTTAAAACCATTTTCCACATCAATTCCCATTTCTTTTTCCGGCAAATCCCGGATATGACCAACCGTTGCAGCGACCATATACCGGTCACCCAGATATTTTTTAACAGTCTTTACTTTTGTCGGCGATTCGACAATCACCAGAGGCTTTGTCACGTAAAATCCTTTGCAATATCCGTCATGATTTCAAAGAAAAATAATTGCCGTCCGAACGCTGTATCACACCCTTGATTTCCAATTGAAGTAATATGGCCATCAGTTTTCCGGAAGCGATGTCCAGCTTTCGCACCAGTTCATCACTGTGAACAGGATAAAGGCTCAGCGCCTCGACAACCAATTTTTCGCCGTCGTTCAGCGAAGCTGGCAGCGTTATCTGCACCTGTTTGGGAGAAATTCGAACATTCTTGTCTGAAGGTCGGGAATCAAGTCTCAGCTCGTCTATAATATCTTGAACACACTCTACCAGCTTCGCCCCCTGTTTGATCAGGATATGACTGCCGGCGCTCTTGAAGGAATGAATGTTGCCGGGGATGGCGAATACTTCCCGGTTCTGTTCCACGGCACAGCGCGCGGTAATCAGGGAACCACTGTTTCGGGTGGCTTCAACGACCAGCGTTCCCAGAGACATACCGCTGATGATGCGGTTTCGCATGGGAAAACGATGTGCATCCGGCGTGGTATTCAGGGGAAATTCCGAAATTACGGCGCCATGCTCACAAATTCTGTAAAAGAGTTTCAAATTTTCAGGAGGATATATGCGCTCAAGACCACTGCCCAGCACGGCGATTGTACGGCCTTTACCCATCAGCGCGCCCTCATGGGCCGCCGTGTCTATGCCTCTGGCCATACCGCTGATGATGGACAATCCTTTTCCCACCAGATCCGTACACAGACGTCTGGTTGTCGAAATGCCGTAGGACGTGGCGTTTCTCGATCCGACCACCGCGATCAGAGATTCTTGAGGATTCAGTGTCCCGGAGATATAGAGGAATGGCGGCGGATCCGAAATTTCTCGCAGAAGATGAGGGTAGAGCGGGTCGGTGAGACAGACGATCTGATAGCCTTTTTGTGCCGCCATGTCCATGTCTTTTTTGGATTCTTCGGACAAAACCGCCTGACGCAGCGATAACACCAGACGAGGCGTAATACCATCTATTTGAAGTAGATTTTCTCGAGGGGCCGCAAAAACCTGTTCCGGAGATCCAAACCGTTCGATGAGACGTTTAAACAGCAGACTCCCGATCCCCGGAACATCTTTCAGCATAAACCATGAATGATAGGTTTCCATTCATTTATTTCTTCTTCCCGGCATCCTGCCAGGCCATCAGAATAGGGCTGGCGACATAGATGGAGGAATACGTTCCCACAACAATACCCACTAACATGGCAAGGGCGAAATCGTGAATAATACCGCCACCAAAAATAAATAGCGATACGACCGCCAGCAGTGTCAAACCGGATGTCAGTATGGTGCGACTCAGCGTTTCGTTGACGCTCCGGTTGATGGTGATCCCCAGCGTGTTTTTTGGATATTTATGCAGATTTTCCCGAATTCTGTCATATACGATAATCGTATCGTTCAGAGAATACCCCATAATGGAAAGCACCGCAGCAATAATAGGAAGTGAAAACTCCTTCCCAAACAGGGAAAAACAGCCCACGGTAATCACCACGTCATGAATCAGGGCGACAATAGCGCCCATCGCATATTTCAGGTTCAGAATCCAGAACAGCACCAGGGTGATGATGAGCGCTATTGCCGTCAGAATGGCCATACTGATGTGCCACTGGCTCAACAGGTAAACGCTTCCCATCAGCGCCGCGGCGATGACAGCGCATGCTATCCATCTGAAATCGAATCTTCCGGAGATATAGATGGCGATAAACAGCATGGAATAATAGATGGCAAACAGGGCTTTTTCCTGAAGATCTTTTCCTACCTGGGGACCAACCATTTCGATACGCCGGATGTCGGGTTCGGTTCCGGTTGCCTGTTTGATGGAATTTTTGACCTGCTGTGAAAATGTATCGGTGGTCTGTACGGGCTTGTCGGTGCGAATCAGATATTCAAACTCTCTGGGATCTCCAAATGTTTGAATCGTCGTATTCACCAGCCCCATGCCTGCAAGGCCGGATTTGATATTTTCGGTAACGACAGAAGTCGGAAATTTTACCTGGATGATGGTGCCGCCGGCAAAATCAATACCGTACTTGGGGCCGCCATGAAACACCAGGCTGAAAATACTGAGCAGGATCAACGAGATCGAAACTCCGTAAGCGATTTTTCGTTTACCAACAAAGTCAAAATTGGTGTTGGGTTTGATAAACTCCATGAAAACATCCTTCGCAGATTTTTAATGTTCTGTGGGTGAGAAAAATACACCTCTTTCGAACTCGATGTCAGATACTCAACCGCTTGATTTTTCGCTGAACAATGAAAAAATCAAAGATGACACGCGTCAGCACCAGAGCTGTGAACACGCTGGACACAACCCCAAGACTCAATGTAACCGCAAATCCTTTGACCGGACCTGTGCCAAATTGAAACAGCACCAGACCCGCGATCAGCGTCGTGATATTGGCGTCTAAAATTGTCCAGGTAGCCATATGAAATCCGGCATCCACCGCGGCCCGCAAACTTTTTCCCAATCTCAGCTCTTCACGGATACGTTCAAAAATCAACACATTGGCATCTACCGCCATACCGATGGTCAGAATAATACCTGCAATACCGGGCATGGTCAGTGTAGCCTGAAACATCGCAAGACCCCCAAAAATCATGACAATGTTGAAGAGCAGTGCGACATCCGCGATCAATCCCGATCCCCGATAATAGAAGAACATGAAAAGAATGATCAAACCGCTGCCGATCAGCCCGGCCAGTAACCCTTTGTGAATGGAATCCGTCCCCAGGGATGGCCCTACCGTACGTTCTTCCAGCACCTTCACCGGAGCGGGCAATGCGCCGGCGCGAAGGACAATAGCCAGATCTCTGGCTTCTTCGGGTGTGAAGCGGCCCGTAATCCGGGCTTCGCCGCCGCTGATTTTTTCTTGAATGACCGGCGCGGAATACACCTTGTTGTCCAGCACAATGGCCAGCCGTTTTTTTACATTTTCTTCGGTGATTTTTTCAAATATCTGCGCCCCTTTTTTGTCAAATTTGATCGCGACATAAGGCTCGTTGTACTGAGAATCAATCTGCACCTTGGCGTCAGTCAGATAAGCCCCTGTCAACACCGGGCGCTTGATTAACAGATAGGGCGTTTTGGTCGTCCGCCGCGTCTGCGGATCTTCTCGAACTTCATACAAAACTTCGGAACCGGGGGGTACCACGCCTTTGAGTGCAGCGTTTACATCATGATTCTCATCCACCAGTTTGAATTCGAGCAGCGCCGTCTTTCCGATCAGATCCTTGGCGCGCTGAGTGTCCTTGACGCCCGGAAGCTGGATCAAAAGGCGATTGTCGCCTTCCTGTCGGATATCCGGCTCGCTGACACCAAACTGATCAATGCGGTTTCGAATGGTCTCCAGCGCCTGTTCGACCGCCATTCTTCGGATATGATCCGCTTCTTTGTCGGGCAGATCGAAAGAGACGGTAAGAACATCGTTTTCGACATTACGGGATACAATTCTCAGCTCTTTGTATGAATCGTTCAGAATCTTGTCGAATTTATCAATCTGATCCCTGCCCTGTATCCGCACCGAAATTTTGCCGCCTTCCATCTGATCCAGCCCCGTTGCAGGTATCTGGTCTTTACGCAGCGTCATGCGCAAATCCTGGGCAATGCGCTCCAGCGAGCTTTCTACGGCTTTTTCCGCCTCAACTTCGAGTACGAGATGCATGCCGCCCTGGAGGTCAAGCCCCAGATTTATCTTTTTATATGGCCATACGCCCTGCACGAATGTGGGGATGGTATATATGACGGCAGCCAGAATTACCAGCACGCTGGCCGCCAATTTCCATGAAATGTTTTTCAATGATCAATCCTTTCGCTGATGAAACCGCACCGTACAACCACCCATGTCTTCATGGCTTTATGAAACGCAGCATGCGGACATTTACGAAGACGTCATATTGGGCTGTCAGATTTCCGGAATTACGAAGCCGTCCGAAATTCGACTTTTTACGAGAGCATCAAGATTCCGATACTTTTTTGGTCTGCTGGTTCTGACTCGAACCCGCTACCAGGCTGGCGACGTTACCTCGACTCAGCTTGATACGAACCTTGTCGGAAATTTCCACCGTAAGAGCATCACTATCCACAGCGGTAATTTGTCCGTAAATGCCCCCGCTGGTAATGATCCGGTCGCCCTTTTTCAAGCCAGACACCATGTCTCGATGTTCTTTGGTTCTTTTCTGTTGAGGCCTGATTAGCAAAAAATAGAATATGACGAACATCAAAATCAGTGGTATGAAAGACGCCAGTCCGCCTGCGGCGCCTCCGGGAGCTGCAGCGCCCCCCTGTCCCATTGCATATGCCACACCCATTATGTAAAACCTCCTGTTATGGTGGATTATAATTCAAAAACACGGTCAAAAATGGTGCTGATATACTTTAAATGGTAATTCAGGTCAAATATTTCTTTGATTTTTTCCCGGCCCAGCCATTCCACAATGGCGGTATCATTTAAAATCAGCGCCTGAAAATCGCATTTTTCCTTCCAGACTTTCATGGCCTGAAACTGCACCAGCCGATACGCTTCCTCCCGGCTGGCCCCGGCTTCGGCCAGCGCCAGAAGAATCTGCTGTGAAAACACCAGACCCTTCATCCGGTTCAGGTTTTCGAGCATGTGTTCGGGATAAACGACCAGACGAGAAATCAAGCCGGTCATACGGTTCAGCATATAATCCATCAGAATGGTGCTGTCTGGCGCGATGACGCGCTCCACGGACGAATGGCTGATATCCCGTTCATGCCACAGCGGCACGTTCTCTAATGACGCCACGGCATTGGACCGCACCACACGCGCCAGCCCGCAGAGATTTTCCGAACCGATGGGGTTGCGCTTGTGCGGCATGGCCGAAGACCCTTTCTGGCCGCTCGCAAAATACTCCTCGGCTTCCAGAACCTCGGTGCGTTGCAGATGACGGATTTCAACGGCGAATTTCTCGATGGATGACGCCATAATGGCCAGCGCCGTGAAATATTCCGCATGTCGGTCTCTCTGGATGATCTGCGTTGATGCGGGCGCGGGCTTCAGCCCCAGAAGCTGGCAGACGCGCGCCTCGATTTCAGGAGACGTGTTGGCGAATGTGCCGACCGCACCTGAAATTTTTCCGACGCTGATCGTTTCAATCGCCTGCGCCATGCGTCTGCGGTTTCGCTTCATTTCATCGTACCAGACGGCGAGCTTGAGGCCAAAAGTTATCGGCTCGGCGTGAATACCATGAGATCTGCCGATCATGACGGTATTTTTGTGTTCGAGCGCACGGGTTTTCAAAGCATCCAGAAGCCTGTCGCACCCCTCCAGAATCATATGTCCGGCCTGCTTCAATAAACAGGCCATGCTGGTATCCAGCACATCCGACGACGTCAGACCCAGATGCATATACCGGGAATCCGGCCCCACAAATTCCGCGACACTTGTCAGAAATGCGATCACGTCGTGCCGGGTTTCCAGTTCAATCGCCTCGATACGATCCACTGAAAAGTCGGCGCGTTCCCGAATTGTTTCGAACGCCGTGCGGGGTATCCGCCCCAGTTCCGCCATGGCCTGACATGCGGCGATTTCCACTTTCAGCCAGGTGCGGTACTTGTTATCATCGGTCCAGAGATCTCCCATCAGTTTACGGGTATAGCGTTTGATCATGTGCGTTCCTGTTGGTGCTAATTATTTGGTTTCAGGGGAAATCGAGAGTCTTTCCCCATCAAAACGGACATTGTTGATATGTTGATAGTCAATCTGCTTGAGAATTTCCAGCGCCTGTCCGATATTGAACACGACTATCTTGCTGTATGGCTGAATCAGATTCAGATGGGTGTCGACCCGGTGTTCCTCGATGTTGTAGATGGACACCATCTTTTCAGAGTATTTCAATATTCTGCCGACCCCTGAGCTGTCGCCGTTGCGGAGCGGCTGGTCCGCCCATCGGGAAAGGGTGATGCCTTTCCCGGCAAAAAAACTTTTCAGTATCCGGAAATGCACATCCCAGATATTGTCTCCGGGCCTGACCACATAGATGCCATAGGCATCCGGAGTTGCAGAAGATGACGGTTTCGCCAGATCGGTTTCGGTAATGTGCTGCTTTCCTGACTGAATTTTATTCAGGACCTCGTTCATCGGAACAACGGTTTTCCCGACCTTGATGGATTCACCGGGTTTGGCGATGACATCAACACCGGATCCAACGCCATATTCCTCTTTCCGTTTTTCCATAAGGGCGTTCAATTCCGGATTTTTCTTCACCTGACTGGTGTCAATCGTTGCCGGCGGATGCACTGGAAGCCGCTCGACAACGGGTCTTGGGATGGATTTCTCGTTTTCCCGCACCCACAGCCAGCCTGCCGCCAGAACAAGTAACAGAATGATGACCCCGCCGGCAGCCCACAATACGCCCGACTTCTTTTCTTTTGCTGTTTCCGTCACCATTCGGCCCTCCTTTCCCCCCTGTGTCAGGCGGAAACATCCATCGGCGTTTTCCTGTCACAGACGATGCGACTGTCGCCAGGCACCATCTCCGGATCCGCATCAATGCTCACCTTGAAGCCCCTGCTTTCCTCAAGCTCCAGAATTTCGCGGCGTTTGCGGTTCAGCAGAAAAACGGCGACATCCGGAGGCACAGCGCCCCGGACACTGATGATATCCTCCTTCAACGTTTCAAGATGCAGTTGACGCAGGAAACTGAGCCCCAGGGTTTCCGCAGAAGGGGTAACTCCCTTCCCCTTGCAAAACCGGCAGGGTACGTGACTGCCGAACTCTATGGAAGGACGGATCCGCTGTCTGGACATTTCCAGAAGACCGAATTTGGATATTTTACCCACCTTGGTTTTGGCTTTATCGATTTTAAGATGATTTTTAAGCGCTTTTTCAATTTCAGCCTTGTGTTTCTGATCCCGCATGTCAATAAAATCCAGGACGATCAGCCCGCCCAGATCCCGTAGTCGCAGTTGCCTGGCAATTTCTTCGGCTGCCTCAAGATTGGTGACAAGCGCAGTCTGCTCGATGGATTTATTCTGTGTCGCCTTCCCGGAATTCACGTCAATGGCCACCAGAGCCTCCGTCTGATCAATAACGATGGAGCCGCCGGCCTTCAGTCCCACCCTGCTTTCAAAAATGGAAGCGATCTGGGCTTCCAGTTCACATTTGGTGAATATCGGTTTGGGACCTTTATAGAGCTTGACGATTTTGGTATGTTTGGGTGAAATAAGTTCGATGAACTCTTTGGCGTCGCGATACACCGTCGGTTCGTCAATGAGAATTTCGGTGACTTCCGGTGTAAAATAATCCCGCAGCGACCGCAGCACCAGATTTCGTTCTTTATAAAGAAGCGCCGGCGCCTTTTCTTTCATGACATTGTTCCGGATATTCTTCCAGAGACGCATCAGATAGTTCACATCTTTGGTGATATCGGTTTTGCTGCAATCCACTCCGGCGGTGCGGACGATCATCCCGTACCCTTCGGGCAGTTTGACGCCGCTGACAAGCTCCTTGAGCCTTTTGCGCTCCTCTTCATCTTCGATTTTCCGGGAAATGCCCCGGTTTTCACTGCCAGGCATCAGAACGACATGCCGTCCGGCCAGCGAAATGAACGTGGTCAGCATGGCGCCCTTTTTCATGAATGGTTCCTTGATCACCTGAACCAGCAGTTCCTGACCCCGTTTGACAGCGTTCTGAATGGAATAGTCCCCTGAAGAGACATCCTGATAATAGTCGTTATGGATTTCCGTCTTTTGCAGAAATCCGTGCCGCTCAGCGCCATAGTCCACAAAAACAGCCTGAAGACTGGGTTCCACGCGGGTGATGATCCCTTTGTAGATATTGCCCTGGGTCATCTCTCGCGATGCGGTTTCAACATAGAATTCTTCCAGTTTGTTGTCCTGCACCCTGGCGATCCGGCATTCCGCCGGGTCAATTGCGTTAATGATGATTTTACTGCTCATATATGATTTTGGGAGTTCCTCCTTCTTTCTAAATATCTGTTGTTGGCGTACGGTGATAAATCCAATTGCCAAAAATACAACCAATTGATCTTGTTTGAATATGAAATTGCCTGAAACAAGTCAAACAATTTCTGACGACTTTGTAAACGAACATGGCGGTTTTGCCGCCCACTGGCCTGAATCAAACTACCTGGCGGGTTTCAAGCTTTTCCGTTGACCGATACCGATACATGTATATACACGCAGGGCTGGATATCAAACGGCGCCGGTCAGCTTTTTTAACATGACCAGCGGAGTCCAGGAAAACGGCTCCTTGCTGCACGGAAAGATGGCATTATTGGTAAACACCGGATCGGCTTCCAGATCATATCGGGACGATGCCACCGCCTGTGGCCACAACGCTGTATGCGGAATCGGGGTAAAATACGCCGGAATGGGCATAACGCCGCTTTTCCGGACAGTCTCAACAGACGCCGCGACATCGGCCCAGTTTTGC
>JAJYBO010000074.1 GCA_021778975.1 Deltaproteobacteria bacterium | reverse complement strand
CGGCGCGAAGAGACGCACGCGGGGAATAGGTCAGATGGATCATCGGAATATCTTTGCGCCCGGTAATTTGCGATAAATTCCAGCATAACGTGCCGTAAACCCTGAGCAGATCGTTGAGTGACGCACATTCGTCAATGCGGTTCAGCACAAACAGAACCCGATCTTCAAAAGTTCTGGCAGGCAGGGTTTCGCGAATACTGGTATGCGCTTCTCGGATGGTGCCAGCTTTATGGGGGTCGAACAGCACCAGAATCAGATCGGCGATGTGAGCAAAATCGCCGATGACATCCTGATAATTATAACCGCGATCCCGTTCGGTAATGCTGTCCAGCATTCCTGGGGTGTCAATGATGGCCAGATGCTTTAAGAACGGTGAGTTGACCTTTTTCAAACGAAAATGAGAGGTGAAACGCTGCCCGTGCTTTTTCATGGATTCAAACGGAAAATCCGGATCGTTCAGTAAAAACTTGCCATCGCGCTCCTCGGTCACCCGGATAGGGCCATTGCCATCGGATGCAGCATCATATGTCAGGATGGTAAAAGAATCGTCTGTCGGCGCCTGCCCGGTTTTTTGGATATCACTGTTGAGAAACTCGTTAATCAGGGCGGACTTGCCCGAAGAGTAATTGCCCAGCACCAGCACCAGCGGCCGCCACTTGATGGTGGCCTCCAGCGGGGTTTCGCTGTATCCATAGCGCTGCGCCACAGGCGTTAGGTACTTTTCCACCATATCCAGCAATTCTGTTTGCAGGGCGTTGATATAGTTTTCCCGATAAAGCTGCATATGCGTCACCCCTTATCTGTCTGGATGTAAAAGTGTGATGATATCGTTTTCGATCAAATACTGGAAGCAGTCTGTATTGTCAACCGTCCGTTTATATCGTTCGGACGACCTGAAAACAGACGTCCGGCCTTCATGGTCAAGAGAGCAAAGATCGCTATATCTGTTTACGATGTTGTTATAATTGATAAACAATATGACATTTGCATTCCCGCCGCGTGTATGCTAATGCTTCCCTGATAAGATTCTCGTTTTGAATCCCGGCTGCAAGAATCGCTGCTGATTTCTCAAATTGAAGAAATCAGGCCGAATCAATCATGATGCTCTCGTAAAAAGTCGAATTTCAGACGGCTTTGTAAAAAGGCCGCAGGCAAGGCGCGCAAATCTTGAGGAGTGAGGCGTACTTATGGTACGCCACAACGACGAAAGATGCAGCGCAACGCAGCATCCGGACTTTTTACGAAGCCGTCAATCATCAACGAACATGTTCGTGAAAGCAGGAGCGATAAAAAATGAAAAAAAAAGCGCTGGTTGTAGATAACGATTTCTTTTTTGTCGAATTTCTGACAGAGCTTCTCAGTAAACGCGGTTATGATGTCACCAAAGGATACGACGGTCAGGAAGGTATCACCCGTCTTAACGAAGGATCTGTGGACGTTGTGTTCGTGGATATGCTGATGCCCAAGATTGACGGCAAGCAGATGATTCAATATTGCCGGCAGCAGTTTCCCAACGCTCGCTTCCCCATCATCGCCCTGTCCGGCACGCTGGTGGAAAAACCCGAAGATGTCCAGAAGATTGGCGCGGACTATTATATCGCCAAATGTCCTATCACTGCCATGAACGACCACATCAATCAGTTCATGGACAGGCTCGAAAAGCAGTCTTTTCCCTGCAACGACAACCAGGAGGATATTCAGTCGCCAGTGCAATTATATCCCCGACAATCCACCGTCGAACTGATGGACGCCATAGACTTTCAGGAGGCCATGTTCGAAAGCATCGGCGCGGGTATCTTCGTCACCGATAAACGGGGAATAATCATCAAGGCTAATGAATATGGGCTTGAAATAACAGAAAAATCAATTGGAGATGTCCTCAATTGCCACGTCACGACCCTGGTGCATCTTTCCGAGAAATCCCGGTTTGCCGAGGCGCTCAAAAAAATTGCCAGTCATCGGGAGATGAACCGGGTACTGCTCGATGTCGCGATTGACGCCGGCAAGGTTCACTGCATCATATCGCTTCTCAGGGTAAATCAGGAGGCTTTGGGGTGGATTGTCGCTATGGAAAGCATGAAGTTGCACAGATAAAAACAAAACCAAAAGCAGGTGCATGTGAACAAACTTTGTATATTCGTCGCAATGACCCTTCTGGGATGGGTGGGATGGTGGATTGGATCGTATATCGGTTTTATGACCGCCTATATCGTCAGCGGCGTCGGCAGCATGTTGGGCGTATATGTGGGCTGGCGGATTCATCGAGATTATCTGAGTTGACACCGAATCTGGAGACATCATGTTTCATCCGACCCTGATAGATATCACCGAAAAAATACTGACAACCCCCCATTATACGCTTTCCAGCGACGCGTCATGTGAACTTGCCCGTCTTTCTGAAATTTATTTCATGGATGTGATGGCATGCGCCGATAAAATCAGAAACCATTATCACCCCCATCGGGTTTTCACCTGCGCCATCACCAACGCCAAATCCGGATTCTGTTCAGAAAACTGCGCTTTTTGCGCGCAATCTTCTCATCATCACACCGATATTCAGACCTATCCGATGGTTTCTGAACCGGACCTGCTCGACAGCGCCCTTTCCAGACAGCGTGAAGGCGCCATAAAATTCGGCATGGTTACCAGCGGCTACGCCAACACGGCAGAGGAAACAGCGCAAATTTGCCGGGCCGCTGCCGCTATCGCCCAAACCCGTATGGGGGTATGCGCATCACTGGGAATGCTGTCCCCATCTACCGCCGCACAATTGAAGGCCAGCGGTGTCACCCGCTATCACCACAATCTGGAGACCGCCAGAAGCCACTTCAGCGCTATCTGCACCACCCATGACTACGAGGAGGATGTCGAAACCGTGCGAATCGCTAGAAAGGCGGGTCTGGAGGTTTGCAGCGGCGGCGTCATGGGCCTGGGAGAAAACTGGGAACAGCGGATAGAGCTTTCCATGACGCTCAGGGAACTCGATGTAGATTCCATTCCCATCAATTTTCTCACCCCTATTCCCGGTACACCGATGGAAAACCGGGCGCTTTTGTCTCCGCGAGAGGCGTTACGGTGCATTGCACTGTTCAGATTCATGCACCCCCAAAAAGACATCGTTGTCTGCGGCGGCAGAGGGATAACCCTCGGAGATTTTCAGTCCTGGGTTTTTATGGCAGGCGCCAACGGGCTGATGATCGGCAACTATCTGACCACTTCGGGCAGAGATACCCGCATGGATATGAACATGATCCGGGCAATGGAACTCGATATACAAACCCACTGTTAAACCGATAAACCGAAATTTCAAAGAGGAACTGCTTATGAAACTCTGGGTCAAAATTGTAGCATGCGCCACTGCGCCAACACTTCTGGCGGCCATTTTCTGGTGGATGTATATCGGTGAAGAACTCAATCAAAAAAAAGACGCTGTCATCATGTTTCATAATATCCACCTGATGAAATCCGCGCTGGAACTTGCCGGAGAAATTCAGAAGGAACGAGGGCTTTCCGCCATCTATGTCAACAGTGGAAAAAATGAATCCGCGCTCGAAGCCCAGCGCCGGCAGTCTGACGCCAAAATTGCGCAAATGGCCGATGCGCTCAAACACGCCGCCGTCAATACGCTGGCCATAACCAGCGCGGAAAATGCGCTGCGTCAGGTGGATGTGCTGCGTAAAAATACACATCCCGGTTTCGCGGTAAACGATCTGTTGTCCGGATATACGGCCATCGTCCGAAACATTCTGACGCTGAACAAGGCCGCGGTGGAAGCCAGAACATCCTTCGGGTTCGGAAAGGTCATGGGAACGCTTCTGATTCTCGGAGAAGCCCAGGAAAGCACTGCCCTTCTGCGCGGAACGGTTTCAGGCGTTCTGGCCGCGGACAAGCCGCTTACCCCGGATCAATTATCCCGCATCATTCACCTGAAAGCCAGCGTCCGGGTCAATCTGCTATCGCCTATGGTGATGCTCAGCGGTAAAGGTGCGGAATTGTTGAAAGCGATTTTTCAAAATCCGTCGCTGAAAACAGTCGAAGACGAGGTACAGCAGGTGATTTCCCGAGGACAACAGGGAGAATATAAAATTCCTCCGGAAAAATTCTTCGCCACCGCCACCACCGTATGGGAGGAAATCAACCGCATCAACGCCAATGAAATCGAAGGCATGGAAACCAGAATCACCCATTTTCTCCAGATGACAATGCGCTCTATCTGGATATCGTCTTCTCTGGGGGTACTGGTTTTCGGTATTCTCATCACCCTGTGTACGCTGGTGGTGCGCAGCATTCAACGCTCCATTTCTCGTGTGGAAACCTCTTTGGCGGCCAGTTCCGAGCAGGTGTCCGCGGCCTCGAAGGAAATCTCCGCGGCCAGCCAGTCCCTGGCGGAAGGGGCATCGGAACAGGCGGCAGCCATCGAACAGACATCGTCGTCTCTGGAAGAAATGGCGTCCATGACCAAACAAAACGCCACCAATGCCGGCCAGGCGGACATCCTGATGAAACAGACCAATCAAGTGGTGGAAAAAGCCAATGCGTCCATGGATCATCTGACCGTTTCCATGCAGGAAATCTCCAGGTCCAGCGAGGAAACATCCAAAATCATCAAGACCATTGATGAAATTGCGTTTCAGACCAACCTTCTGGCATTGAACGCCGCGGTGGAAGCCGCCAGAGCCGGCGAAGCCGGCGCGGGGTTCGCCGTAGTGGCGGATGAGGTGAGAAATCTGGCCATGCGCGCTGCCGAGGCCGCCCGCAATACCGCGGTTCTGATCGAGGGAACTGTCAAAAAGATTTCAGAAGGGTCAACACTGGTCAAAACAACGAACGACGCGTTCGAAGCAGTGGCCCAAAACGCCGCTAAAGTCGGGGAGCTGGTCGGAGAAATCGCCGCGGCCTCCAACGAACAGGCGCAGGGTATCGAACAGGTAAACATCGCGGTGACGGAAATGGACAAGGTCACGCAACAAAACGCCGCCAACGCGGAAGAATCCGCTTCGGCCTCCGAAGAACTCAACGCCCAGGCTGAAGAAATGGAAGGGTTCGTGCATGAACTGGCGATAATTGTCAGAGGAACGTCTTTATAACCAAAAGCATCACCATTTCTAACGATCTGTTTGTTCTAAAAGGATTCTGTATGGCCAAAATCCTGATTGTAGATGATTCCATCGTAGCAAGAATGAGCGTCAAAGGATGTATCCCCAAAGATCAGGGGCATGCACTGGCCGAGGCAGGCAATGGCGCGACGGCGATTGAAATTTTCAGAACCATGTCTCCTGACATAACTTTTCTGGATCTTACCATGCCCGACCGTCACGGGCTTGATATTCTGGAAGAATTGCGGCAAGATTTTCCGGAAGCGATATTTATCATTCTTTCCGCGGATACCCAGAAGCAGACGCGGGAAAGGGCGGAACAACTGGGGGCTTTTTCGATCATCGGCAAACCTCCGGTAAAAGAGACCATTCTGTCAGAATTATCCAGAGCGCTGGCCGTCATTGGAGGAAGAACATCATGAACGATCCACTCGCCGCCCTGACACCGATCGAGAAAGACGCGCTTCAGGAGATCATGAACATTGCTTTCGGTCAGACGGCAACCGATCTCTCCGATGTCATCAACATGTATGTGACCCTGAGCGTGCCTTACATTGACATCTTCAAAATTGATGAAATCTATCCCTATATCTGCAACGAAATTTCTACCAATAACGACATGAGCATGACCCGTCAGTTTTTCAGCGGAAAATTCAGCGGTTCGAGCATTCTGATTTTTCCTCATGGAGAAGGGAAAAAACTTTTACAGTTGTTTGACACCCACAATGAATTCGCCGCTTCATCCGGGTATGACATTGACATTCTCGAAAAGGAAACGCTGATTGAAATCAGCAATATCATTATGGGCGCCTGCATCAGCAAGATCGCCGGACTTCTGGGCGATGTCGTCAATTATTCGCCCCCGTGCTACTATTCCCAAAACCAGATTCATGCCACTCTCAAAAACGCCTTCGCGGGCGACGATTTCGCCATTTTCTTCAAGACCATGTTTCACTTTAAAGATTTCGATGCCAGTGGCTTCCTGTTTCTGGTCAGCAATTACTGCACACTGACCTGGCTGAAAAAAGCCATCGAGGATTATCTCGCGCAATATGCCTGACAATGCCCAGATATTTGACAGCATCAATATGGGAACACTCATCCTGGACCACAATCTGACCGTCCTTTTGTGGAACCGGTGGATGCAGCATTACAGTGAAATCCCTGAAAAGAAAATTGTGGGCAAAAATCTGCTCGAATTCTATCCGAACCTGGCAGAACCCAAATACAGGCGCTTCATGATGAGCGTTTTTTCTTTCGGCACCTACGCCTACTTTTCACAGAAGCTGCACCGCTATCTTTTCGCCATGAAGAATCCTCATCAGTCCGCCGATGTTCTGCCGTTCATGCAGCAAAACTGCATGGCAGGGCCTATTCGAGACGAACAAGGGCAGATCGTCAGCATTTATATCACCGTGCAGGACGTTACCGACAATGTCGCATACGAGATGAAACTGAAGGAAAAAGTGGCCCAGCTCGAAGAAGCGTTCAAAAGGGTCAAACAACTGGAAGGCATCATTCCCATCTGCATGTACTGTAAAAAAATACGCAATGACCGGGAAATCTGGCAGCAGATAGAGGAATACCTGGGCGAGCATTCCGAAGCGATGTTCAGCCATAGCGTCTGCCCGGACTGTTACGCCAAAAAACCATGGCGAACGCCGAAATGACACCCTTTGAACGCCTCGGATAATACAGGGCGGAACGCAGCATGACATCTCCGGAACCTACCGAAATACAGCAGGCATTCGCCGTCGAATTGTCTGAAATGCTGGCCGACATGGAATCCGCCCTGCTTGTCGCCGAAAAGCGTCCGGAAGATACGGAAGCGTTCAATCAGCTTTTTCGGGCGGTTCACACCATCAAGGGATCCGCCGGGATTGTCGGTATCGGCGTCATCGAACATTTTTGTCACAGCATCGAAAACATTCTGGTGTGTATCCGCGACCACAAAACATCGCTTTCCGCCGCGCTGGTCGCGTTGCTGCTTCAGTGTCACGATCATATCGGCGTTTTGATGCAGCATTGCAGTGAACATGACAATGACGACATTTCGCCGCCACACCGACATTTCCAGCTTCTCGACCAGCTCAAAACGTGGAGCCATACCTCCATGTCGTGCGAAAATGTGTGTGAAACGCCGCCGGAAAATGCTGTGGATCGTATATCAGAGAGCGATCGGATACAAAATGACCAACCGGAGGTCTGCACCGATAATGCCGCTGCCGATTCCACCGACAATTCAAATATCGCCCCGCCTGACAGGAATCTTACCGCGGCCAGAAAATCCGGGTGCATTCGCATCGAGGCAACGAAACTCGATCAGTTCTCCGATTTGATCGTCGAATTGGTGACAGCCGTATCGGTTTTAGAAAGTCACATCCGACAATTGGGGAACATGACGGTTACAGAATCCGCAGTGCATATCGCCGATCTGAGCCGACGTCTTCAAGAAAAATCCATGGCGTTCCGAACAGTCCCCATGCAAACACTTTTTCGTCGGTTTCAGCGCATGATTCGCGATATCGAAAAGACGACCGACAAGCGCATCACCCTGTTGATCACCGGCGGCGAGACGGAACTGGACAGAGAAATCATTGACAAACTCTACGAACCCCTCCTGCATCTCCTGCGAAACGCAGCGGACCACGGTATCGAGTCTTCGCCGGAACGGATCCGTCTCGGAAAGAATCCGGTCGGGGCCATTCACCTGCGAGCGTTTCACGATTCGGGAAATATCGTTATCCAGGTGGAAGACGACGGGCAGGGTATCCCTGTAGAAGCTGTCGCACGCAGGGCATTTGAAAAGGGGCTGATCTCCGACAAAAGCGTCGTCAATGACAGAAATATCCTTGGGTATATCTCCGAACCCGGTTTTTCGACGCTCGATGAAACAACCATGCTCTCCGGCCGGGGGGTGGGCATGGATGTCGTCAAAAAAACGGTGGATTCCCTTCGAGGCCACATTGACATCAAAACCCACCGCGGCGACGGAACGATGTTTCAGATCACGATTCCCTTATCGCTTTCTCTCCTGGACGGTTTTCTGGTGGAACTCGGAGAAACTCTCTATATCATACCGATGGACATTGTACAGGAAACGCTGGAACTGCCGGATCGCGACGCCATAACACGCGGTTTCATCCAGATACGGGATAACATCCTGACCTGTATGGATATTCACCGAATTCTGTTTCTCACGGATTCACCGCCCACGCTTCAATACATGGTTATCATCAAATGTGGGGACCATCATGTCGGCCTTCCGGTGGATCGCATTCGCGGTGAAATCAAAACCGTCATCAAACCGCTGGGCAAATTGTTCCGCAATGTACCCTACGTTTCGGGAACGTGTATTCTCGGTGACGGTTCCATTGCCCTGTGTCTGGAAGTCGAAAAAATCATCCGGGATATCGAAAATCAACCATGCCATCGGGCTGACGGATAACCGCAAGAAGTTCTCGAAGCGCAGAAGCGGGCAAAATCTCCGGATGCCCCCTGATGATCCCTGCCCAGGTGAAAATTCAGCCAGGAAGAGGTGTGGTCGAGTTCCCACCGTCTGGGGGGAATGCAGCCCGCCATCATTGTTTCCGTTTTTTTCACGGTAGCCAGACGCCGATATGCCTGACGCCAGATACACCATCTGTCCGGATGCACCTCGCAGCGTCCATTTCGACTTCCGCCGCAGGCGCCATTACGGATATGCTTGGGACACCCGGATTCCGGGCACTGAAAGGCCACATGCTGAATCGCGCAATCTCCGCACTGCCGACACCCAAGCATGATTTGCTTTCCGACATTTTCGATCAGGTGCAACGCCATCCGTCCGGAACGGCTGCTATCAATGTGTCGGCTCAAATACTGGTACAGGGGGGCGAACAGGGTATCGGGATTGAAGAAAAGCGTGTGGGTGATATCCATCAGACGATAGTGGCATGCTTCCCAAAAAGGAATGGGAACGGGATGCTGTCCGTAGTCAGGGGATATGGCCGCGGAAATCTGTTGCGACGGAAACGCATAAAACCCATCCGGAGGCGAAAACAGGAAGTCATTCAAAAAATCCTGCCACTGATGCTCGATTTGCTGCATTCGATCCAGTATTCGGGCTACGGGTTCAAATCTTCGGTGAACGCCGCCAATGTGAATGCCCCGGTATCCAAGTCCCTTGAGGACCACTCCCAGTCGGGCGGCGCGCTCGATGCCCGCCGCCCGGCCTTTTTCCGGATCACGCCACTCTTCCTGCACTGTTTTGAGAAGCGTGTCTGGCACAATAGCGCCAGGAATCTTTCCCTGGTGCATCAACCGGGCGACACCGGGCGTCAGAATATATACCGACCCTATCACCGGTAGATCAATGCCCATAAGCTGCTGCATCTGTATGAGTTCTGTGAATTTACAGACATCATATCCCAACTGGGTAATGACAAACTGGGCGCCAGCATTGGCCTTGCGAGAAAGTTTGGCATACTGGGCGTAGCTTTCGGCTTCGGTGTATTTGAATGGCGACACCGCGCACCCACAGATAAATCCGTCCGGATCTCCAGAGGATTCGATACGTTCATTCAACATGGCCATCAGACATTGAAGACTGACCGAATCGAGATCGAACACCGGTGCGCCCTGCCCTGCAAACCCCTGTCCGGCATAATCGCCGGTCAGCGCCAGAATGTTTTTCATCCCCATCATGGCCAGTTGGAGCGCCCGGCTTTCAAGCCCCACCCGGTTCATATCCCGGCATGTAAAATGAACGATAACGTCCATACCCAGCCTGAAAATTTCAGACCCCAGAACATCTGGACTCAGCGATGGATTACCACCGGGATTATCGGTCATGGAGACCGCTGAGACGCGACCGTCCGAAAACGCGTCTTTGGCGATCTGGATAACGGTTTCCACCGATTTTCCGCCGTGTTCCCGGCCGGGCACCAGTTCCAGGGTTACAAGAAACCGATTGGAGTGCAGCAAATCATCTCGAAATACGCGAAGCATGGAAAATAATTCCTGACCAAAGAGAATTTTGACGGCTTCGTAAAAAGTCCGGATGCTGCGTTGCGCTGCATCCTTCGTCGTTGCGGCGCACCATAAGTACGCTTCACTCCTAAGGATCTGCGCGCCTTGCCTGCGGCCTTTTTACAAAGCCGTCTGAAATTCGACTTTTTACGAGAGCATCAATCCGGAAAGAAACGGATACTTCTAAACGGGAGAGGCGTACTTTGAAATACGCCTCTCTTGAGGAAAGCAGCACGAGCGCCGCCATCGAGCAGAAAAAAATAGGCTGGCCGAGAGATTATTTGGCTACGGGTACAGAAGATGTCCGTTGCTGCAATTGCATTGTAATAGCGGCAATTTTTTCATCTACTTGTTTGGTCTGTACATTCTCAGTATTCAGCGCTTTGGCTTTGTTCAGAAGGCCGAGCGCGATCTTCAAATCCGCGGGGCCGCCTTTGCTGGCGGCGATATCGGCTTTATCCAGATAATACTTGAAAATAATGGGATATATATCTTTTTCGGTACACACGCCATGCAGGGTCTTGGGCACAGGTACGCCTGGAAGAGCGACCAGCAACGCCTTTCCTTTGGGAGAAAATTTGCCCTGCCAGATTTGGATACCATCTTTAACCGGCTTCACATAATAGTTGTGTGAATTGGAGAAACTGAGAGCAAAAAGAAGAATTATCAACAGTCCAAAAACACCTGCCGCCAGTTTAATGGCATTATTCATGGGGTCAGGCTCTATATTTTGAAGAGGTTGCTGTGGATAGACGACCGTTACTTTAGGAATTTCCGCCTGCTGCGCCTTAATCGCCTTTTTACGCTGTTCAGCGGCGATGCGTTCTGCTTCGGCTTTCTCCACAGCAATGCGCTCTGCTTCGGCCTTCTCAGCAGCGATGCGCGCCGCTTCGGCTTTCTCCACAGCGATGCGTTCCGCTTCAGCTTTCTCCTCGGCAATGCGCTCCGCTTTGGCTTTCTCCGCAGCGATGCGCTCTGCCTCGGCTTTCTCCGCAGCGATGCGCTCCGCTTCGGCTTTCTCCGCAGCAATGCGCTCCGCTTCGGCTTTCTCCGCGGCAATGCGCTCCGCTTCGGCTTTCTCCGCAGCCATACGCTCTGCTTCGGCTTTCTCCGCAGCCATACGCTCTGCTTCGACCTTCTCCGCAGCAATGCGCTCCGCTTTGGCTTTCTCCGCAGCGATGCGCTCTGCTTCGGCTTTCTCCGCAGCGATGCGCTCCGCTTTGACTTTCTCCGCAGCGATGCGCTCCGCTTCGGCTTTCTCCGCAGCGATGCGCTCCGCTTCGGCTTTCTCCGCAGCAATGCGCTCCGCTTTGGCTTTCTCCGCAGCGATACGCTCTGCTTCATAT
>JAJYBO010000073.1 GCA_021778975.1 Deltaproteobacteria bacterium | reverse complement strand
ACCGGCGCGCGTGATGATGGTTTTGACTTCATGGGGCGTCAGATTCTGCGCTTCGTCAACGATAAAATAGATGTTGACCAGACTTCGCCCCCGGATGTACGCCAGCGCGGATATGAGCAGCTTGTTTTCTTCCAGCAGCTTGTTGACGGTCTCCCGCGTGGATTCAGATTTTCCGAAATGAGTCTTGATGACGCTCAGATTGTCGAAAAGAGGCTGCATGTACGGATCGAGCTTGGACTGGATATCCCCCGGAAGAAATCCGATGTCCTTGTTGCTGAGCGGAACGACCGGACGTGCGAGAAAAATCTGGCGGTAATGCTTCTTCCGGTGCAGGGCCGCGGCCAGCGCCAGAAGCGTCTTTCCGGTGCCGGCCTTCCCACTGACCGTCACCAACTGGATGTTGGTGTTGGTCAGTGCGTCTAGGGCGAATGTCTGTTCGGCGTTGCGCGGCTGAATGCCGAAAGCGGGATTTTTGTCAATGCGGCGGAGTTTCTGACTGAACGGATCATAGGTGGCCAGTACGGATTTTTTGTCATTTCTGAGTACAAAATACTCGTTGAATATGGGGTCTCTATCGAGGGCCAGTTCCAGCGGATCGATTTCAAATGGATCTTCATACAGTTTTTTCAGAACCGCTTCCGGAACGCTTTCCAGAAAACGCTTGCCGGTATAAAGCGTTGAAATGTCCTTGACCTGATCACTTTTGTAATCCTGAGCTATCAGACCGACAGACTTCGCCTTGATCCGCAGATTGACGTCCTTAGAAACCAGAATCACCTGAACCGACGGACTTTCTCTGGCAATATAGTAGGCGATGTTGAGGACATGATGATCCGGTCTGGATTCCGGAAAACTCAGAGCGATGTCTTCGTGAAATTTTCTGTCCAATTTAACCGTGATCTTTCCCAGTCCGGGTCCAATGGAAACCCCTCCGTTAAACAAATGATCTCCGCACAGCAGATCGAGTGTTCGCACAAATTCCCGGGCATGAAAGTTCAGAATTTCACTGCCTTTTTTAAACTGATCGAGTTCTTCAAGAACCGTTACGGGGATGACAATGTTGTTTTCTCCAAACTGATAAATGCAGGAGCTGTCATGAAGAATGACGTTGGTATCTAAAATGAAAGTGGTTTTCTTTTTTCGTGGCATCGGACGTTCCAGTCTCCTTCAATCTAAGGGTGAAGCCTTTATAAAAAGAGACTGTAATATCCGATGATTCAGTGAATGTTAACACTCTGTTAGAACTGTGTGAGTAAGCCAGAGAACCTGGCCGTACCAAGCGAATTCCGGGTGGAGTAGTAGAACAGAGGACTGGCGGCACAAATGTCAGGCTGGCTTATCTATTTCCATTTTCACGATCAGCCGGAGCAGACCGTCCAGAATGGTCAGGGGATGCGGCGGGCAGCCGGGAATCAGCAGATCTACGGGCAGCAAATCGCAGACGCCGTTATGCACTTCTTCATGGCCTTTGTAGATGCCGCCGGAAACCGCACAGGCGCCCACCGCTATGACGATTTTGGGAGCGGGCGTGGCTTCATAGGTTTTCAGCAACGCCTGATGCATGTTCTCCGGAACGGGGCCGGTGACCAGGAGGCCGTCCGCATGACGCGGGGAGGCGACAAACTGAATGCCGAAACGCCCTAAATCCCAGCCCACCGCGCCCAGAACATTGACATCGGCTTCACAGGCATTGCAGCCTCCGGCGCTGACCTGCCGCAATTTCAGAGACCGACCGAAAAGCCGCCGGGCGTGATGATCCAGCGCCGCTGCGAAACGGAATTCTTCCGGCCCATTGATATGCAGATCCGTGCGGTTACGGGCTGCCAGACGATAATCCCGCGAGAACTCGATGTGATGATGAGAACATGCGGCTACACATTCCGTGCAGAAAATACACTGGCCCATATCTATCCGGAGACGGTCGGTCTGCTGGATGGCACCGACCGGGCAGGCGTCCGAGCAGGCGCGACATCCGGACGGGCAGCGTTCCGGATGAATGATCGGACGCCCTGCGAAACGGTCCGGCAGCGGCGGCGGAGGGCCGTCCGGAAAGGCGATGGTGCGATGTTTCTGCTGCATTCTGGCCAGAAGCGAATTGAACATGGATGTGTCCTCGAAGCGTGTCTTTACTACAGATCGTGTCCGCAGTAAGACAGGTTGAAACTTTTGTTGCACAGCGGAAAATCCGAAATCTGCTGATTCCTGAGCGCGTATGCCAGCGCGAACCAGTTGTGAAACGACGGATCCACAACTTTATAGGCGGCGAAACGGCCATGATGGTCTGTCAGCGCCACATGGCAGATCTCTCCGCGCCAGCCTTCCATCAGAGATACCGCTATCCTGCTGGGCTGTAAGGGAGAAACAGGCGCTCTGACGGCTTCATCCGGCATACTGTCAAGCTGTTCCCGGATGAAGGTGATGGACCGCTGAATTTCCAGCCAGCGGACATGGGCTCTGGCCATGACGTCGCCGCTGCTGCACGTTGAGACCGGAATCTGGGTGAACCGAAAAATGCCACCCGGCATGTCGTTGCGCACATCCCGTTCGAGACCGCAGGCGCGGGCTGTGGGGCCGACAAACCCCAGCGCTTCGACGTCTTCAGGGCGGAGAGCGCCGGCGCCCTCGAATCGCGCCATGACCGATGATGTCTTCCAGAGCAGATTGACCGCAACCGTCAGGTCTTTTTCGACGGCGTTCAGCCGCTGGTGGAGTTCCCGCCTGAGCGCAGAGTCGAGATCATGGCCGACACCGCCGGGCTTTACGAGTCCTCTCCCGAAACGATTGCCGCAGATCACGGCGGTCATGTTGAGGACATCGCCCCGGATCCGCCCGCAGTAGGACATTGTCGGCAAAAAACCCACGTCTCCGGCCAGTGCTCCGATGTCGCCGGTATGGTTGGCGATGCGTTCCAGTTCCAGGGCGATGCCGCGCAACACCTGAGCGCGCACGGATATGCCGGTTCCCGACAGCGCCTCAAGCATCTGACAGTAGGCGGTCGCATGTCCGATGGTCGTGTCCCCGGCCAGGGTTTCCATGTAATGCAGCGACCGGCCGCCGGGGCCGGACATCATATGCCTCTCGACGCCGCGGTGCTGATAGCCCAGGGAAATTTCAAGATGCATCACATTCTCGCCATGGCACTGAAACCGAAAATGCCCTGGCTCGATGATGCCGGCATGAACGGGGCCGACCGCGACCTCGTGTACTTCTTCGCCCTCCACCCGGAAAAACGGCATGACGCCGATTTCAGGTGTACCGGCATCCGCCGGATTGATGGCGGTGGAACGATAGGGCGCATGAAACCGGACGGGCTTCAACCACGGATGTCCGAGCGGCTGCATCCCCCACTGCTCGCAGATTTCCTGCTCGAAGCGGTGCGCCTGGGGACAACGCGGCGTCAGAGCCGGATAGTCCGCACCGGTATCCGTGCAGAGCGGCAACAGAAGCGACCGGCGATCTTGGGATAGAATCGCCCACAGTCGCACGGTTTCGTCAGCGACCGGCTGACCGAACAGGGCGGAAATTCTGGCGCCGTTTTCGATTTCGTGAAGAATCGTCTCCTGAAACGCCGCCATCTCCATGACCGGAAGCTTGTCAATATCCGCAGCCTGACCGTTGGACAGATAAATCCAATTCGATGTCGCAGATTCACTCATATCATTACGCTCCCCCAAACCCGGTAACACCTTAAAACGTTCCGACAGTGACAGCCGCCTGTTTCAGCACATGCTGCAACACCGGCGGTATATAGACGCCCAGCACCAGAATTGCGGCGCACAGGACCATGGGAGGAATGATCGCCAGCGCAGATTCTCTTCCGACAGCCGCAATGGCCGTATCGGAGGACGTCTCGGTCGGCAGCCCAGAGGGCGCTCCCTGGGCCATCGGAAACACGATGGAGGCCATTGCGATAAAGATAACCGACAAGAGCAGCAGATAGCCGAAAGCGACGGCAAACCGCCCCTGATCGAGGGCTACCTTCAGGATGGTCAGCTCGCTCAGAAATATCCCGAAAGGCGGCGCACCCGTAATCGCCAGAAAGCCTGCGACCCACAACAGACCCGAAAATGGCAAAACGGTCAGGACGCCTTTGATATCCCGTGTGGATTTGTTGTGATAGGCCGCCAGGATGTTGCCGGCGACCAGAAAGAGCATGCCCTTGGTCAGAGAATGATTGACGGCGTGCAGCATGGCCCCGTATCCGGCGCCGACGCCGATGCCCAGAGACATGATCCCGACGTGTTCGACGCTCGAATAAGCCAGCATCCGTTTGAAATCCGTCTGTTGGAGAATGAACGCAGCGGCGATCAGCATGGAAAAAAGGCCGAACCCCAGCATCAGATTCCGCCCGAAATCGCCCTGCCCGGCGGCGACGCACACCTGCTGCACTCTTAAAATGGCCAGAAACGCACAGTTGAGAAGCGCTCCGGACAGCAGCGCGGAAATCACCGACGGCGATTCGCTGTGGGCATCCGGAAGCCAGGTGTGCATCGGCGCCAGTCCCAGTTTGGTGCCGTATCCGACCAGAAGAAAGAGAAACGCCGCCTTCAGCCAGAGTACGTGAAGCTGCGGAGCGCTCTGGATCAGACGCGATACCAGCATGGGGACATGACTGTTTTCGCTCAGTGTTGAGGCGACGGCTAGAAAAAAGTTGCCGAGCAGCGCCAGTGCAATACCCACGGAACAGATCATGATATATTTCCAGGTGGCTTCGAGGGAACGGCGATGGCGATGAAAATAAATCAGCGGCGCACTGGTGAGCGTGGTGGCTTCCACGGCTACCCAGATAAGCCCGAAATGCTGGCTGACCGTCACCAGCGTCATCATCCCCAGAAACAGCAGCAGGCAGCAGAGAAAAACGGATTCCCGGGAATTGGAGAACAGAAAGCCTTCTTCGAAATCCTGTCGTTTTCCCCAGTCTTCACGGTTCAGATAGCCCAGGGCGTAGAGCGCCACCACCAGAAACAGGGCGCTGGTAATGCCTAAAAAGAGCAGCCCCGGTGCGTCCAGGAGCAGCCAGCCGTCCAGTACCGGCGCTGGCGAATGCGCCCACGCGCAGGCCGTCAGAACAGCGTGGACGGCGGCGACGACCATGAGCAGACAGCGCCTGACGACAGCGGACCGGATGCCCAGCATGGCGACGCCGGCGGTGATGGGAAGCAGAATCAGTGTCAAAATCATCTCTAGTCTCTCAGCGAAGCCAGTAAATCCGTGTCAATATGATCGAATTCACGATTGATGTGAAAAATGGCGATACCCATCACAAAAACGGCCATGAAAACATCCAGCAGCGTTCCCAGTTCGATCAGCATGGGTTCCTTCTGCGCCAGCGTCAGGCCGAACGCATAGATGCCGTTTTCCATCACCAGATATCCCAGCACCTGAGAAATAGCCTTGCGACGGCTGACGATCGCCAGCAGCCCGGTCATGATGGTGAAGAGCGCCAGCGGCACCACCAGCGGCGATTTCAGGGGAACGGGCAGGGGAAGTCTGCCGCCCATCCACATCGCCAGGCCGATCAGTCCGACGCTGATCAGCATGGAGGTCGAATATCCGATAAACGGCTCCATCTCGCGGCGGGTGTTGGAAGTGCGCAGCGCCCGGAGCAGCAGCCAGGGGAAGACAACGCCCTTGAGAAGGATGGTGACGCCGGAGAGAATCACGACGCGGAAGGGGATCTGCCCATGCCCCGCTATCAGCGGCAGCGCCCCCAGCAGAATGCCCTGAAGCGCCACAGTGCGGATACAGGCGCTTAGACGGCTCGATCCCATCAGCTTCAGGTTCGTCAGAATGAGCAGCACAATCAGTATGTCAATCCAGAGTTCCATATGTGTCATTGCCCCCTCAGCACCAGAACGATCGCCAGCAGCGCGAAAACACCTGCCCCGGAAAGCAGTTGGGGCACCCTCAGCAGGCGCAGCCGCGCCATAATGGATTCAATCACACCGACGCCGACGGCGATCAGAAAAATGCCGACCATGACGGCTCCGGTGTCCAGCAGGAGGTTCCCGGAGCGAACCGGTGTCAGAACGCCCGCCAGAAGGGCGCAGAATATCCAGAGCTTCAGCGCCGCCGCATAAAGAATCATCGCGAAATCCGGGCCGCTGTGATCGAGCACCATGACTTCGTGAATCATGGTCAGTTCCAGATGGGTAGTGGGGTCATCCACCGGAATCCGGCAATTTTCCGCCAGCAGGACAATCGCAATGGCGCCTGCCGCCAGCAGCAGCACCGTTCCGGACTGCGCCCAGGCATTCATCGTCAATCGCGCGTAAATCTCTGAAAGAGACATGAAAAGACTCCGTGAAGGCGCGATCTCCGCTGTATGAAAATTTCCAATCAGACTCATGGCCGCCAGGCTCAACAGAAGCGCGGGTTCCGCCAGAACTGAAAACTGCACTTCCCGGCTGGCGCCCATGCCCTCGAACGGGGAGCCGGTATCCAGCGCGGCGACGACCGTAAAAAAACGGACGACGCCCAGCAGATACGCAAGAAAAATCATGTCTCCCGTAAAAGAGAAGGGGGCCGCGGAGCCGCCGACCGGCAGGACGAACAGCGCCGTGATAACCGCTGCAAGGCTTATGACAGGTCCCGCACGAAACACCCAGGTCGTGGTGCGGCTGTAAACGGCGCTTTTACGCAGGAGTTTTGCGATGTCATAATACGCCTGCAGCAGGGGTTGCCCCTGCCGGCCTGCGAAAAACGCCTTGGTGCGATTGATGACGCCCGGCAGCAGCGGAGCGAGAATAAAAGCCGCCGGAATTTGCAGTAGAGTCATATTCATCGTCATTATCTCAGATTCCAGACCAGAAGAAAAAGCAGCGTTACCGCCACGTAAAGCACATAGAGTTGAACCCGACCCTGCTGGATCCAGTGCAGTCGCAGGAGAAAGCGCTCGACACCCTTGAAAATCGGCCGATACAGATTGCGGGTGAAGATGTCCCCGGTATCTGTATGGAGCCTGCCTTTGGACGGAAAATACCCTTCCACCGGCTCTATCTCCTGGTGCGTTTGCAGAAAAAAACCGAACATACCGGTCAATGGCTGGGCGAATGATGAGGCTGTGTATTGGATGCGGGCCGATGACCGGAGGTATCCGCAACTCCATGTGCCGCTTTCAGCCGGGTTCCTGCCGGAAAGGAGCCATCGGCGCAGCCAGATCAGGACGCCAGCGGCAGCAAGGAATATCACCGCAGCCGCCGATATGTGTTTCAAAGGCGCCAGCGAACCCGCCAGACACGCGGCAACGTCATAATTCTGATATCCGGTGACGGTTTCGAGCACCGGTTTCATGGCGGATATGACGGCCGGACCCGAAACGCCGATCAGTACGCAGCCAAGCCCCAGAATGGCCATGGAAAAGCGCATTGCCGCTGAGACTTCATGCGCTTTCTCTGTGGCGGACGTTCGTGCTTCTCCGAGAAACACGACGCCAAAAGCCTTCGTGAAGCAGGCCGCAGCCAGGCCCCCGATCATAGCCAGCGCCGTGATGACGGCGATGCCGGAAAGGGAGACGCCGGCGGCGCCCATTCCACTGAGCGCGGCCATATAAATTAGAAATTCACTGATAAACCCGTTCAGCGGCGGCAGACCGCAGATGGCGACAGCGCCCAGCAAAAACAGCGCGCCGGTGACAGGCATGCGCCGCATCAGTCCGCCCAGCTTTTCGATATCCCGCTCACCGGTTTCGTGAAGCACCGCGCCCGCCCCCAGAAACAGCAGACCCTTGAAAATAGCGTGATTGAGTACGTGGAGCAGCCCCCCGGCGAAACCTATCACCGCCAGCACCGGTTGATTCAGCGCCATTCCCAGAACGCCCATCCCGAGCCCCAGGGCGATGATGCCGATGTTTTCCACGCTGTGGTAGGCCAGAAGACGCTTCAGGTCATGCTGCGCCAGAGCGAACAGCACGCCCAGTATTCCCGATACCACGCCGATTCCGGTCAGCACCCATCCCCACCAGGGATCGGGATGCCCCAGGAATGTCAGTATGCGCAAAATGCCGTAGATGCCGGTTTTGATCATGACGCCGGACATGACGGCGGAAACATGACTTGGCGCCGCCGGATGGGCTTCCGGAAGCCAGACATGAAAGGGCATGAATCCCGCTTTGGTTCCGAATCCAACGACGGCCAGCAGAAATACCAGGCCGGAAATGGAAGCCCCGTTCATTCCCGCCGCGCTGAAGTGGTCGAAATCCATGGAAGGATTGTGGTGCGTCAGAAGTACGAACATCACCAGCAGAAAGGCGGTCCCAATGTGTGTAGCGACCAGATACGTCCATCCGGCCTTGCGAGTCGCTTCCTTCTCGTCTTCAAAACACACCAGAAAAAAAGACGACAGCGACATGATTTCCCAGGCCATCAGAAACAGTACGGCATTGCGCGCAATCACCACCAGCGCCATGCTGGCGACCAGAATCGTATAGAAAAACCAGGATGCCCCCAGATTCTTTTTTCCGGAATAGGCGGCCAGATAAGTTTTTCCATAAATGGCCGCAATGGCCGGAAGTCCCAGCACCGGCAGCAGAAAAAAGGCGGACAGGGCGTCTATCTGAATGTGAAACGATCCCAGCGGAACCGGCCAGGCCATATGAAGCGCCTGCGCCTGGCCGCTCCACAACGCTTCGGCAGCGGGCGCCAGACCGATCAGGCATCCAAGAACCGTTCCGGCGGCGCCGATCGCATTGGCGCGGCCGGGGATCCGGCCACATCCCAGCGAGGCAAGGCCGCTGGCGCACAAGACAATAATTGCGGTCAGAATGAGAGACATCGTTTCAGCTTTCGTGGTGTGGTCATGATGTCGGAAGCCCGGCGGATTTCTGGATATTGGCTTCGATGCGGGCCGCTTCCGAAAAAATATCCGTTTCAGAACGCCGGGCCATGATGACGGCGCGAAATTGGGAATCGGACAGCGCAAACGATAGTTTGGACAGCAGATGCAGGTGGGTGCGCACCGTCGGGCTGATCAGCGTGAACAGAATATGAACCGGTCGGCCGTCCAGCGCTCCGAAATCCACCGGGTGCTTCAGATAGCACAGAGAGATCATGGGGCTGGATATATGCAGCACGATGGGATTACGGACATGGGGAATGGCGATGCCGTCGCCAATGGCCGTCGAGCCGAGCGCCTCCCGTGACAGAAGCACCTGCCGGAGAAATGACCTGTCCGTATCCTCCGACAGGCTCAGAAGGTCAACAACGGCCTGCAATACGGAGGGTTTGTCGGTTCCCGCCACGGCATAATTGATGCCGCCGGTTTTCAGCGCTTCGTCCAGACGCGGTAAATGTTCCCGATCATCGCCGGAAACGGTGATAATGTCGGACGTGATTTCCGTCCGGGTGGCGGTTGCCCACTCCAGAAGCTCGGAGCGGTTGAACCGGTACTGGTCGTTGATTTTATACGCCGGAAGACTTCGTTGCTTGATCCACTGAAAAATGGTTTTTTCGGGAACGTTGAAAATTCCGGCAGCGTCTCTGACACTTAATTGCATTTTCGGTCTCTACACTTTTTTTGACATTAAATCCAAAGCTAAATATTCTTGTCCTTGTTCTTTAGCTTGTCAAGCTAAAATTCGGGATTTTTTTGCAATATAAAAAGGGTTGATGGAGGTAATATTTTGGAAAAACGAAAAAAAATAATTGTTGTAGGGGGCTCCGCCGCTGGTCCCAAGGCAGCGGCGAAAGCCAGAAGAATTGATAATGACGCTGAAGTGATCATGTTTCAGAAGAATGCGGAGCTTTCCATGGCATCCTGCGGGTATCCTTACTACGTCGGTGGATATTTCGACAATCGGGACATGCTGCTCAGTACGCCTGCCGGTATCACCCGGGATCCTGTATTTTATAAAAACGCCAAAGATATTGATGCGCGGGTGAACACCGAAGTGACGACGGTGGACAGAAACCGTCATGTCGTGTTGTTTAAAAATACCGTTACCGGCAAGACCGGTGAAGAAACTTACGACAAGCTGATTATCGCCACTGGCGCCACCCCTTTGATGCCCCCGATTCCGGGGATTGATCTTGAAGGCATTACCACGTTGCAATCCTTGCAGGACGCGGATTTTTTGAGGAAAATTGGTGATGAAGGTGTGATCAAAAAGGCAGTCATTATCGGCGGAGGACTGATCGGGGTCGAAACCAGCGAAGCGCTGCAAGCCGCGGATATCGAAATTACCATTATCGAACTGGTGCCGCAGCTTCTGGCGTTTCTTGATTGGGAACTGGCCAGGTTGGTGGAGAATCACGTCCGCAGTAAAGGGGCCAATGTCATCACCGACAATGGTGTTGCGGCGTTTCTTGGTGAGAATGGCAAATTGACTGCCGTGAAACTCCGCAATGGAACGGAGCTTCCCTGCGAGCTGGCGGTCGTGGCCATTGGGGTGCGTCCCAATGTCAGGCTGGCCAGGGACATGGGGCTTACCATTGGCGAAACTGGCGGCATCGAGGTGGACGCTTATATGCAGACATCGGATCCGGATATTTATGCGGTCGGTGATTGTGTGGAATCCGTCAACCGGATTACCGGAAAAAAAGTTCTGGCGCCTTACGGCGATCTGGCCAATTTGCAGGGCAGGGTGGCTGGAGAGAACGCTGTTTTGGGAAATTGTGTGACATTTCCCGGGACGATTCAGACAGGCATCTGCAAGGTTTTCGACTATGCGGCAGGCTCGACAGGGCTTTCGGAATCCACCGCGAAGCGGTTGGGATATTCGGATATCGTTACGGTGATCAATGCCAGTCTGGATATACCGGGGTTCATGGGGGGCAAACTTCTGGTAACCAAACTGGTCGCCGACAGGAATACCGGTAAAATTCTCGGCGCTCAGTGTGTCGGCCCCGGAAATGTCGCCAAACAGATCGCCCAGTGGTCCATGTCCATTCAGGGAAACCTGTCGGTCGAGAACATCATCAATGCCGATTTGCCCTATGCGCCGCCGTATTCACTGGCCATTGATCATTGTATTGCAACCGCCCATGTCATGCAGAACAAGATGAAGGGCAGAATGGACGGCGTCAGTTCTATGGAAGTTCACCAAAAAGTGATAAATGGCGAAAAATCTTTTCTGTTGGATGTCAGGGAACCCAATGAATATAAGCAAATACGCCTTGGTATCGGTGAGATGCTCATTCCGATAGGAGCGCTTCGCGGCCGTCTCCATGAGCTTCCCCAGGACAGGAATACAGAGATTATCTGTTTCTGCCAGATATCCCTCAGAGGCTATGAGGCCGCGATCGTTTTGAAACATAACGGCTGGAAAAACGTCAAAGTCATGGAAGGGGGCGTTATGGCATGGCCATTCCCTCGTGAAAAATAGGAATTATTTTGTTAAATATCATTATGTTATGATGGATTACAGGTGATTCTGTGAGGCATATCAGCCATGCCTCATAGATCAATTTTTTGACGGCTTCGTAAAAAGTCCGAATGCTGCGTTGCGCTGCATCCTTCGTCGTTGCGGCGTACCATAAGTACGCCTCACTCCTCAGGATTTGCGCGCCTTACCTGCG